>CAZBIN010000014.1:16149-29594 GCA_964491995.1 uncultured Orrella sp. | reverse complement strand
CTGCATGCCGTACGATGAGAAAAACTGTCGCTTGCGTTGCCAATGCTTGAACGAAAGCGCATGGCAAAAATTCCAGACAAAATTCACCGCACGTGAGATTGCTCGCACAAGTACGCCCTGTGCCTGTCTTTCAAGCGCAGGCGCAAGGTTCGCGTGGTGTATTTAATACTAAACATACGTACAGTATAACTCTTCTTATTGTCGCCTGACGTCATCGGCCTGAAGGCCGGAGCTTTACGGCGACTTCGGGTAATCTTGGGTCTCAGAGCCACTGCTGAGTGCTTGTTGCCATTGGGCTCGCTAGAGGCGAGACTTTGACTTTGTTTGACAGGGTCGCGAACGGAAAGAGTTCCAGGCGCCCGACATGGAGTGAAGACCTATGAGCATCATCAAATCTGCCATCGATACGCGCAGTTCCGAATTTCAGACGCACGCAGGCACGATGCGAGGTTTGGTGGCGGATCTGCGAGACAAGACAGCCCAGGCTGCACTCGGTGGTGGCGAGGCAGCTCGTGCCAAACACGTCGCAAGGGGCAAACTGCTGCCTCGGGACCGTGTCGGTCATCTGCTTGATGCTGGTGCGCCGTTTCTGGAGATCGGGCAGCTGGCTGCCTTGGGTATGTATGAGGGCCAGGCGCCGTCTGCCGGCATGGTGGCGGGCGTTGGCAGAGTTCAAGGGACAGAGTGCATGATCATCGCCAATGACGCCACGGTCAAAGGTGGGACCTACTATCCCCTGACCGTAAAAAAGCACCTCAGAGCCCAGGAGATTGCCGAGCAAAACCATCTTCCCTGTATTTATCTTGTCGACTCCGGTGGGGCCTTTTTGCCAAGGCAAGACGAGGTGTTTCCCGATCGTGATCATTTCGGACGCATCTTTTACAACCAAGCCAATATGTCAGCCAAGGGGATTGCGCAGATTGCCGTGGTGATGGGGTCATGCACAGCCGGTGGGGCGTATGTACCCGCTATGAGTGATGAAACGATCATCGTCAAGGATCAGGGGACGATTTTTCTGGCAGGCCCCCCGCTGGTTAAAGCAGCAACGGGCGAGATCGTGACAGCGGAGGATCTAGGGGGAGGTGACGTACATACCCGGCTCTCAGGTGTTGCAGATCATCTCGCAGAAAACGATGCGCACGCCATCGCACTGGCCAGGCGTATTGTCGCTAATCTGAACCGGATCAAGCCAGTCACTGTGGCGCTTGCTGACTGCGAGGAGCCTATCTATGACCCTCAGGAAATATACGGTATCGTGCCCACCGATACCCGCAAGCCCTATGACGTCAGAGAGATCATCGCCAGGGTGGTGGATGGGTCGCGGTTTGATGAGTTCAAGGCGCGTTATGGCACCACACTGGTGACCGGCTTTGCCCATCTCTATGGTATGCCGGTGGGTATTGTTGCGAACAACGGCATTCTGTTTGCGGAGTCTGCACAGAAGGGTGCACACTTCATTGAGCTGTGTGGTCAGCGAGGCATTCCGTTGATCTTCTTGCAGAACATCAGTGGTTTTATGGTCGGGCGTAAGTATGAGAATGGCGGTATTGCCAAGGATGGCGCCAAGATGGTCACTGCAGTGGCGACAGTTCAGGTTCCCAAAATAACGGTCATCATCGGTGGCAGCTTTGGGGCAGGAAATTACGGAATGTGTGGACGTGCTTACGGCCCGCGGTTTCTCTGGACGTGGCCTAACTCACGTATCAGTGTCATGGGTGGTGAGCAGGCAGCCAGCGTGCTCGCGACAGTGCGTCGCGACGGTATCGAGGCCAGCGGCTCAAGCTGGAGCGCAGAAGACGAAGAAGCGTTCAAGGCGCCGATTCGCCAGCAGTATGAAGATCAGGGCCACCCTTACTACGCGACCGCACGACTGTGGGATGATGGTGTGATCGATCCCGCACAGACGCGACGGACTCTGGGCCTTTCTCTGTCAGCGGCTCTTAACGCACCGATGGCGCCGACGCGCTTTGGCGTTTTCCGGATGTAGGGCAAGCCTGTCAACGCAACCAGCAACCCCCAAAGAGATGGAGGCAGATGCACATGTTTAACAAAATCCTGATCGCCAATCGTGGTGAGATTGCCTGCCGTGTGATCAGAACAGCCCGACGCATGGGTATCAAGACTGTGGCCGTCTATTCCGAAGCGGATGCCAACGCCCGTCATGTGCGACTGGCGGATGAGGCGGTGCTGATCGGATCGCCGGCTGCTCGTGAAAGCTACCTGGTGATCGACAAGATTATTGCTGTTGCCCGCCAGACGGGTGCTCAGGCGATTCACCCCGGTTATGGGTTTCTCTCGGAAAATGAGGTGTTTTGCGACGCATGTGATCAGGCCGGTATCGTCTTTATCGGCCCTCCGGCGTCTGCTATTCGTGCCATGGGTTCAAAATCCGAGGCCAAGAAACTGATGGGTCAGGCCGGGGTCCCACTGACACCCGGCTATCACGGTGACAATCAGGAGCCGGAGTTTCTACATCAGCAAGCGCGGGCGATTGGCTATCCGGTTTTGATCAAGGCTGCCGCCGGTGGAGGCGGAAAAGGCATGCGTCTTGTGCAGACCGATGAGGAATTTCTGGATGCGCTGAGTTCATGCAAGCGAGAAGCGGCCTCGAGCTTTGGCGACGATCATGTGCTCGTGGAGAAATACATCACCCGCCCTCGACATATCGAGATCCAGGTGTTTGGTGACACGCATGGCAACGTGGTGCATTTGTTCGAACGCGACTGCTCGGTTCAGCGACGTCACCAGAAAGTGCTGGAAGAGGCCCCTGCACCCGGCATGACAGCACAAAGGCGCGCTGCCATGGGTCAAGCCGCTGTGCAAGCAGCCAAGGCTGTCGGGTATGTGGGTGCCGGAACGGTTGAGTTCATTGTCCACCAGGATGGCACTTTCTACTTCATGGAAATGAACACCCGCCTGCAGGTGGAGCATCCTGTTACAGAAATGATCACTGGCCAGGATCTGGTCGAGTGGCAGCTCAAGGTCGCTTTTGGTGAACCTTTGCCACTTTCCCAGGAGCAGTTGACGATTCAGGGTCACTCGCTGGAAGCTCGTATCTATGCAGAAGACCCTTCTAAAGGATTTCTGCCGTCGATTGGCCAGTTGTTGCACTTGGCACCACCACAGGAGAGTCTGTATGTCAGGGTCGACACGGGAGTCGAGGAGGGTGACGAAATCAGTCCTCACTATGACCCGATGATTGCCAAGCTGATTGTGTGGGACAGCAGTCGGGAACGCGCGCTGGCGCGCATGTTGCAGGCCTTGGCCGATTATCGGGTTGTGGGCGTGGCCAACAACATAGAGTTTCTGTCACGTCTGACAGCTTGTCCGGCGTTTGCAGGCGCAGACCTTGATACGGGTCTGATTGAGCGTGAGCGGATGTTTCTGTTTGAGCAGCAAGAGCCTGTGCCCGAAGATGTCTGGCGGGTGGCCGCACTCGCACAACTGTTGCGCGAGCGTCAGCATGCGCAACAAATGGCAGACCGAACTTCGGAACCTCAATCGCCCTGGAATATCGCTGATGCCTGGCGAATGAACACGACTGCAAGGCGTGAGCTGAGATTTTCTGTGGGAGAGGAGCAGGTGGTTGGCGTGTCCTACGCCCCGGAAAACTATCTGCTGGAAGTGGACGGTCGTAGTGCACCAGCGTTTGGTGAACTGGATTCCAGAGGTACCCTCAGATTCAATCTGGATGGAAACCGCAAGCAGGCCACTGTGATCGCTGCTCAGAACCAGTGTCATGTTTTTCTAGACGGGAGAACCTGGTCTTTGACGCCCATTGATCCTTTACACCACACGACTGTGGACGCTAACGAGCAGGGCGGTCTGCACTCGCCGATGCCCGGAAAAGTCATTGCGTTGCTCGCCAGTGAAGGCCAACGGGTCGAGCAGGGTGCAGCGCTTCTGATACTCGAAGCCATGAAAATGGAGCACACCATCACCGCACCTGCCGCTGGCATTGTCAAAGCCTACCGGTTCGCAGTCGGTGATCAGGTTGCTGATGGCGTCCTGCTGGTTGATCTTGAAGTATGACGGTCAGGTCGTGCCCGGTGCCAGGGTCAGCATGCTCTGGGTACAGAGTTGTCTGATGGTCGTTTTCAAGTGATGTCTCCGTTCAGCTGGATTGCGATCTTGCCGGTGATCTGACGTGCATTCAGATCGTCCAACGCTGTGCTCAACTGATCGAGGGCGTAGGTTCTTACGATTTCTGGTTTGATGCGTCCAGACGCGGTGAGCTGCTGCAGCACTCGAATCATGTTGCGCATGTCGCTCTCATATCGAACCCGCTCATCGACAGGTGTCCATCCGACGTACTTACCGTAAAAGAACCCGTAGAGCGAAAGGTTCTTCACGAGCATGATGTTCTGGGGCAGTTGGGGTGGACGGCCTGCCGCAAATCCGATGCTCAGAATCTGGGCGCCCTGCGCTGCACTTTTGAACGCCTGCTCCATCAGTTGCCCGCCAACAGGATCAAAGATGATGGTGGCCCCACCGTTGGTTGCCTGTTTGATTTGTGTCACCAGGTCTGGGCCAGGTGCAAGGGTGATGTCTGCACCATGAGATGCCGCAACGAGACGCTTCTCTTGAGAGCTTGCGACGGCAATGACCTTTGCACCCAGTGCGCTGGCAATTTCAACAGCGGCCAACCCGACACCTGATCCGGCACCCAGAATCAGCACGTAATCCTCCGGAGTCATGCGTGCTTTCCAGACCATGGCTGTGTAGGCTGTGCCGTAAGAAAGGGCCAGCGGCAGGGCCTGCTTCCAGTCCAGATTGTCCAGCACGGGATAAACCGTGTGCACGGGCAGTTTGATACGTTGTGCATACCCTCCCCATCGGGTCATTGCGATGACTCGATCGCCGGTTTCGAAGCGGGTGTTGCCCGGGCCACACTCGACAACGCGCCCATAGATTTCGGTGCCCGGCGAGAATGGCAACGGTGGGTTGGACTGATAGGAGCCGCGGATTAAAAGTTCGGTTGCATGGCTGACACTCGCATAACCGACATCAATCGTGACCTCGTTTTCTGAAGGTGGCTCTGGAGGAGCGACGTCAGATACCTGCGCAACCTGACGAGGGTCCCCGAATGTATTGCACACAATAGCTTTCATGGATGGTCTCCAGTCTGTTTCAGCACAACCGTCGTGAGTATAGGCTCAAGACGGTAGGATTCGATTTCCATTTCTTGTATGCCTCCAACGTGTGTTCACCGATGCGCGGCGCGGCGCGCAGCTTGCTGCGGTCCACTGCCCACGATTTCCTCGCTCATGGCACCCTGGTTCATGCGCGCGCCTGACACTCGAAGCCATGAGCGTGAAGTTGATCGCAACGTTTGCCGGATCTGTCTTGCGTCAGACTGCGAATGACGTCGTCGCGCTTTGAAATCTCACGGCTGGTCAGGGGTTACTTCAAACGTTGTGCGAGGGTCTGGCGCTGCTTTTTGGGAGTCTTTGCCTGCAGGTCTGGTTTGACGCAGATTCACCTCAAGCGGATGCTGAATCTCCAGATGAACGTCACGCTGCGGAAACGCAATCTCAAGTCCTGCCTTGCGGAACTTCAGGAGAATCGATTTGTGTAGGGCAGTGATGACTGACAACCGGTTGTCCAGTGTCCCGAGATAAGCGCGCAGATAAAGCATCAGACTGTCTGCACCAAACGATTCAAATGACACCACCGGTCCGGGGTCACGCAGGATATCCGGGATCTCTTCAGCCGCCTCTTTCATCAGTTTCATGGCCAGATCTGCATCACCACTATAGCTGAGCCCGACTGGCAGCAGGACCCGGTTGAGCTTGTCGCTAAGCGTCCAGTTGATAAGTCGGCCTGTGATGAATTCCTTGTTGGGAACCACCAGTTCCTGCCGGTCATAGTTGGTGATGGTCGTGGCCCTTATCTGAATTCTGGTGACAACGCCCGTCGTGTTGTCGACGGTCACGACATCACCAACCCGTATCGGCCTTTCAAACAGGAGGATGATACCGCTCACAAAATTGGCCACGATTTCCTGCAACCCAAACCCGAGACCAACGCCGAGCGCAGCAATCAGCCATTGCAGCTTGTCCCATTGCAATCCCATGGTGCTAAATGCCATGAACAGTCCAATTCCTGCGATGCCGTACTGGGTCAGTGACGTAAAGGCGTAGCGCGCACCTGCATCCAGTGGCAGCCGCTGAAGCAGTATGATCTCTAGAAGTCCAGGAATATTGCGAGCCGCCAGCACAGTCAGCACAATGATGAAGACGCCCGCCAGAATGTCCATGGTGGTCACTGGCATGAGGTCGTAAATTCCCTTTGCCACTCCGGTTGCGCCGGCCGGGCGCAGCAGTCCGAGAGACGGCAGCAGATCGACCCAGATTGACCAGGTGCCGAACACGACCGCAAAAACAAATCCTGTGTGGACCAGCCGCTTGGACTGCTCGCTAAGGGAATCGTAATTGGTTTCCGGGAGTTTTGGGGTCATCAGACTGGATGCAGAGTCCAGATCGTCGTCCGAGGCTCGCTGGGCGAGCACTTGCGCCTGAGCTATTTCGCGGCGGCGCAAGGCTTCTTCAAGTTTCATGCGTCTGGCTGCGATGTAGAGCGTTCGAAGAATGGATTCGGCCAGTAGCAACAGACTTAGCAGGAACCAGGCTGTCATCTGAACGCGGATCTCGAGTTCGACGGCGGCATAGTTAAAACCTGCGAGCGAGAGCACAGCGAGCGTTATCGGAACCAGAAGCATGAGTGGATACCAGATGAAGTGAAGCTGGTTTGCCCACGAACGGGTGAAGTCCTCACGCAGCACAGTGCGTAAAGCACTGCGTGCCCCGAACACCTTGACGGTAATGTAAGCCCAGCCGAGCATCAGCAGGACAAAGCAGGCACTACCGATCGCTTGTAGTGCAATCGGTGGGTTCGAGTTGGCGTATGCAGCAACCACAAAGCTCATGATCGCGCCAAAGGGGATGAACCATCGGAGCTCGTGCCGGATGACTTCACAGACTTTCTTGGGCCATCCGAAATGGCTGGCACCCACCCCATAAGCTGCAGCCATGTCGCGCAGCATACCCATCGAAAATATCAGCAGGGCTGCGCTGGTCAAACTGTGTGCGTAAGATTCCGCCACAGGATCGGGGAAATCTCTCATGACTTCAGCACCAAGATACATCAGCGCAGGCAAGGGTGACACCCTGACCAGATGGGCCAGCAGGCCGCCAAGCGTCAGTCCGATCGAGTCTGTACGAACGTGTCTGACGGCTTCACTGGACTGCTCAAGGCGGACTCTTGCGCTATGACGCTTCAGCAACAGCAAGAGTATCAGGACTATTCCCATCGTGACCTTGACGGGGTGCTGAGCCATGTAGTCGCGCCAGTCGCGCTCCATCCTTGACCACGCCTCAGCGTCCGTCAGCCAGTGTGTCCAGTCACTTGCATGAATCGACACAAGGTCGATAGCACTGGTGCTGGGCATCCAGAAAAGCTGTTGGTCGATGTATGCGATGTAATCCCTTGAGACCGTGACGAGTTCGTGCTCGGCAAGGTCCAGCGTGACTAGCTGGCTGACGTAACGGCTCCAGGTTCGTTGCAGTTCATTGAGTGATTCACGGTAGGCTGAGATGATGCTTCTGGCATCATCTTCCATCTGATTGCGTTCGCTTGCACTCAGTCCTTGTGCTCTGTTTTCAATCGAACTTTTCAGATCCTCCTGCTTCTGTGTGAGTACTCTGAGCGCGTCATCGATCTCCAGTTGCCGGTGAATGGCGTTGGCAATTTCTGTTCCGCGGGCTACACGCTCTTGTCGAAACTGCGCCAGTCTTGGCAGCTCGGAGCGACGATTTCTCAGTGCACTGCTGATGGATGCATTAGGTCCCACAATCTCGACGCGCTGTCGGAGCCTCTCGAAGTCATCACGAATCGCCTGTCTTTCTCTAGACACATAGCTAAGCTCGTGATTGATGGATTTTTCTGATTGAAGTGCAGTTTCGAGTTCGGTTCGCAACTTTGTGTTCAGAGCAGCAAGCTGCTCAATCTCTCGGGGAAGCTCGATGGCGGTATGCTGCAACTCATCGGCCTGCTCACGCGCCTGTCGTGCCTTTTGTTCGCGCTGTATCTGGGTGGCAATCTTGATTGCAGCGATCTCGTCTTGCAGTCTGGCGATCTCCAGGTTGGCGTGATCGCGCTCTGCCTGTGCCAGATTACCTAGCAAAGACTGATTGGTCAGCACCTTGCTGTTGTACTCGATCTCCGTGCGATAGAGGGACTGTCGGGCCAGAAGCGCGACTCGGTGAGCAGCGATTCGATCGTCACTGGATGACTCGGGTAGGCCCGCCAGTTCTTGTGCAATCTGCTCGAGCGCTGCTTTACGGATTGCCAGCAGACTGTTGATCGACTGTGTTGATCCCAGGAGCCTGGCCAGGCGTGTCTGAGCACTCTGAAGTGCTTCTTGTGATTTTGTGAGGTCGAGTCCGAGTTTGGTTTGAAGGGATTCAAGTTGCTCGACACTGAGCGAATCCAGTTTTTCCTGGCTCAGCGCAGGAGGTGAGCGCTCCTTGATTTTGGCAAGATCCGCCAAGCGCTCAGGCGCTTGTTTGATTGTTTTATCGAGTGCGACATTCTGTTCAGCCAGATTTTGCTGGTCTTGAAGACTCGCGATGGCCTGATCATAGGATTTGAGCAGAAACGCTTTGGTGTCCGGATTGAGTGTAGTAGCTTTTGCGATGCCTTCGCGGGTGCTGCGAATCTCCGTCAACGATGTGCCGCCCGCCGGGCTCTGAGCCAATGCTGCGTTAAACGGCTCGACCGCGAAAAAGACCAGCAACAGAGTAACCACAGCCCTGATCATGAGAAAAACCTTTTCTTGATGTTTGTGCCAGACAAGTTGTGTGGTCACTTTCTTTCAAATGACAGATGGACTGAAAGCAAATGCCTGGCCGATGCTTTTTATGCATCGGCCAGGCATTTGTTCAAATGGCCATGCCATGTCACGACTTCATGTCAGCCAGTGCCAAGCCCTTGTTTCGCTTTCTGAGCAAGGCTCGTTCATGGGTATTAGCGTCTTCCTGGCTCGAACGTTTGATGTTGTCGATTCCAAACGACTGTGCACGTTTGCGCCAGAGCTTGCGTGCGAGTTGCTGCATGTCCTCAATCTTGTCACCCTCGTCGACAATCTCGATGCCTAACAGCGTCTCGATCACGTCCTCCATCGAAACCAGACCTTGCGTTTCGCCATACTCACCGACAACGATGGCGATCTGCTGTCTGCGGTCAAGAAAAATTTCAAGCAGACTGGACAAGGAGGTTGTTGCGGCAATCGCAAGAATGTCCCGGCGCAACTCAGAGATCGGACGATGTCCTGTCCCGCGTGTCTGGGCAATGAGCAAGTCCTCACGCAAAACAAAACCTGTGACTGAATCCAGATCCTCATCAAATACAGGTATCCGAGAGAAGGGTGCAGTCATTCGGTATTGCAGCGCATGCTCAATCGGCATGGTTTCTGGCAAAGCCGCAACCACAGTGCGTGGCGTCATGATGTCCTGAGCTCTCAGAGATCCAAAATGAAACAGGTTGCGGATGATCCTCGATTCGCGATCGTTGATGTGTCCTGACTGCTTGCCAATATGTGCCATCGCGATGAACTCTTCGCGGTTGAACACTTGGACATCACGACCCTTGGTGAGCGCCTGGGTGATTTTCTCTGAAACAAGAATCAAAGGATAAAGACCCTTGATCATCAAGTTGACCACCACCGCTGTAGGTGTAGTCAACGATCGCCAGTACACGGCGCCCAGCGTTTTGGGAAGGATTTCAGACAGGAAAAGGATGAGCAGTGTCATGACTGCAGAAAAAACACCGAACCAGGTGCTACCAAACAGGGCGTTGGCTTTGGCACCCGCACCAATCGCCCCGACAGTATGGGCAATCGTGTTTAGCGTCAGGATCGCTGCCAGCGAACGGTCGATACTTTCACCCTTGAGCTTCTTGATGAGTTCAGCCTGTCGAGGGTTGGTGCTTTCCAGGCCAGCGACGTAAGAAGGGGTAATGCTCAGAAGGACCGCTTCAGCGATTGAGCAGATGAAGGACAGGGCCAAGGCCCCCACCACAAACAGAACCAGTAACAACAGATCCTGACTCATGGTTTGTGCTGACTGCGCAGCAACTTCGGTCTGGGCTAACGCAACGTCAGGTAGCGTACTGAGCCCGAGTGCAATGAATGAAGAGAACGTTAAAAAGGTATACGGTCGAGGTTCGGGGTCTTTCATGGATTGCGCGAAATAGTCACGCCAATTGTTTTGGAGAACAAAGAGTAGCAAATCTTTTGGGGGATGTCAGTCCTGTAGGTGATCTGTACCCCTCTGGTTTGTTACAAACTGTCACTGAGTTTGATCGATATATCGGTCAATTCAAGCGCATCCGACAATAGGCTGTGCATCACACTGCACGACAGCCGGTCGGTCAAACCGGACTGCCATGCAGCCGACCTCAACAGGTCAGGTCAGTGCGTCACTCCAGATGTTGCGTGCCCAGCCCCAGGCGTAGACTCCTTCAAGCTGGCTGGGGGCGGGCGACAGGCCACCTGAGCCTGGAACCGTTTTGAAGGTCGAGTCCTTCGCATCGTACTGGTGCACACTCGCGACATGAACCACGTCACTGTCATTGACGAAGCTGTAGCAAGTGTTGGTGACGACTGGGTTGGGATTGATCTCCAGATCACTCAGTTCACACACGATGGCCGCTGCAGTGACTTTGGCATGCTGGTTAGCCATATGACCTGATTTAGGCATGCCGGGTGCTACCTGAATCGAGTCACCGATGACGTGAATATCTTTCGCCACCGTTGATTCAAAGTTGAGAAACTTGACCATGGCCCAGCGATCATTGGCATTGGCCAGACCTGTCGCGCGCACGATATCGCCGGCATGCATGGGCGGTAAAACGTTCAGGACGCTGGCTTTGAAGTCATCAGCCAGTTCGAACTTGAGCGTCCGTGTCTTTGCATCCACGCCAGTGACATTGTGCTGGGGGCGGTAATCGATCAGTCCGGGATACTGCTCAGCCCAGACTTGTTTGAACAGTTTGCCCTTGGATGTCACGTCTTCGTTGGCATCGAAGACCACGATTTTTGATTTGGGCTTGTGCTTCTTCAGGTAACTGGCCACCTGGCAGGTGCGCTCATAAGGTCCGGGAGGGCAGCGATACGGTGCAAGCGGGATGGAAAGCGCAAAGACACCTCCGTCAGGCATTTCAGCAAGCTGCTTGTGCAGCGCAACCGTTTCAGGACCAGCCTTCCAGGCTTGCAGAGTGATGCCGTCAGCATTGGCTTGAGCCAAGCCTTCGATGGCCCCGAAATTCATGCCGATACCCGGTGAAAGAATCAGCTTGTCATAAGCGATGGTCTGACCACCTGCTGTCGTGACCGTCTTCTTGGCTGGGTCGACCCGGGTGACAGAGTCTTTGACCATATTGACGCCTGCTTGCTTGCTCAAGCCGTCATAAGAAGATGTTAGCGCCTGAATCTGCTGAGAACCGCCAATCACCAGGTTGGAAAGGGGGCAGGAGATAAAGGCACTGTTGGGTTCGATCAGAGTAACGCCAATGGCACCGTTTGACAGCATACGGATGTACTTTGCCGCAGTGGCGCCACCGTATCCTGCACCGACGATGACAACTCGGGCTTTGGATGTTTTGTTTTGTGCAAAAGCCAGTCCGCTGACAGTCGTGGCTGCACCCAGCAGGGCCGCACTTTGTCCCAGAAATAGACGACGATTCATGAGGTTCTCCTGTCAGTTCTTTTTGCCGAGGACTTCGGCCACAATCTTGATCTGCTCATCTGTGTAGCCCTTGGCAAGTTGCGGCATGATCGTGCCCGGCGCACTGCCATCTTTGTAGGCGCGCAACTTCTCTTCGATCTGGCTGTGAGTCAGGTTGTTGATGTGAGGAATACTGTCAGCGGCAACGCTCACGCCATTGGTGCCGTGGCAGTTGGCACAGGTTGCCGCCAGGCTGATGTTGTAGATTCTTTGTGCGTCGACTTTTTTGTCTTGCGCCTGCGCTGGCGCTGAGAGCATGGCTAAAGGCAACGCCAGCGCAGCGATTGTGCCGGGCTTGATAAGCCTAACCTTCATATTTTTCTCCAGGGTAACGTAGGCGACCATGGCGCACGGT
This sequence comes from uncultured Orrella sp., assembly GCA_964491995.1. Classification (GTDB taxonomy): domain Bacteria; phylum Pseudomonadota; class Gammaproteobacteria; order Burkholderiales; family Burkholderiaceae_B; genus Algicoccus. The sequence goes on along the minus strand of CAZBIN010000014.1, from coordinate 17,453 downwards.
GAACCATGGTCGCTGAGTTTATGTAAGACCCTTGAAATTATGAGGTGCAACAACGGTTGCAGTAACAGGGTAAACCAGTAGCGGTTATATCAATATTGCCTTTGGTGCGGAACAATAGCCCGTGCACGCCTCTTGCCAGGCCAGCGGGTACGCGTCGGCACCTCTTGAATGCGCGTTAACTACAGCTTTGGCAAGGCGTTGCTGGCTGCTGCGGTAGCGCAGCCAGCCGAGCTTGGGCAGGAACAGGCGGTGCGCCGACTTCCATAGTGCACCAGTCGATCGAGCAGCAGCAGACGTCGCACTGAAAAACAAGGACGGCTATGCCGCCCGCGCTATCCTTCCCCGCTTCAAACGGCGGGGCTTGTCGCGCACCGGGTCAAAGCCTGTAATTCGAGTCTGTAACCCGAGAACCCCCCGCTACGACGGCACAACGAGCGTCGCGGGGGGCAGAGTCCATCATTTTGTGTGCGCTTGTTGCGTCATGACACTCAGATACCGTGCTGTTTGAACCATGCCAGACATTTGTCCCATGCGTCTTTCGCTTCTTTCTCACGATAGCTCGGTCTGTAGTCAGCATGAAATGCATGAGGTGCGTCCGGATAGACAACGAAGCGTGATGCAGCAGCAGCCGGGTTGCTCTTGGCATCGGCCAGCGCCTTTTCCATCTGTTTGACGGTATCAAGAGGGATGCCTGTGTCCTGACCTCCGTAAAGTCCCAGAACCGGGGCTTTGAGTTGCGCCGCCAGATCCACAGGATGCACGGGGAAGTTCTCGCTCTTGTCGCCAACCAGACGACCGTACCATGCGACACCTGCTTTGATCTCCGGAATCTGAGCGCATGCCAGCCAGGTGATCCGACCACCCCAGCAAAAACCCGTGATACCAACACGTCCCTGATCTGCACCATTCTTGCCCGCCCACACCAGACTGGCTTTGATGTCGTTCATCACCTGTGCGTCGGGTGTCTTTGAAATGATCTGGCTGATGATCTCGGCCACAGTGCCTAGCGAGGAGGGGTCGCCGGCACGAGTGAAAAACTCTGGCGCAATCGCCATGTAGCCCAGTTTGGCAAAGCGCCTTGCAACATCAGCGATATGCTCGTGGACCCCGAAGATTTCGCTCAGCACGATAATCACGGGCAGCCGTGTCGTCGCTTGCTTGGGCTTGGCAACGTAGGCAAATAGCTCAACACCGTTCTCGGAAATGCTGACTTCACCACCATCAATTCCATCAAAGCTGGTGTTGATGATGTTCTGTGCATGAACTGGCTGTACAGCCAGCGCAAATCCACTGAGCAGTCCAAT
>CAZBIN010000014.1:0-16139 GCA_964491995.1 uncultured Orrella sp. | reverse complement strand
GTTTGTCCTGATTTGTCTGCTAGCGCCGCACCATCTTCAAACCATTGCTGACTTTGCTCGCTACGATCCAGATCATTTGACACGTTGATATCTCCAGGAAATTTTGTTTCGATTGCCTCAGACCATAGAAGTATTCAATTGTTTCCGCATATTAGGGTTTGTCTTGATTCCTTGATTCATCTCTTTATTACTAATTTGAATTAGCATATAACCAAATAATTAATATGCTTGCCAGCGCAAGGCAAGCAGCGTCTACGGAGACATCCTTGAGTAAGACAGATTTCGCCGCTTCGGTTGGTCAGATAAGGCGTGCGCCTGAGAGTTTTTTACCCTCAGACTTCGTGGCAGATGTTTCTGCCAAGGGCCTGGATGACTCGCGCAGGGGTTTTCTGCGCCGCAGCTTCCTCGGAGCGCTCGGTTCAGGGCTGGCGCTTGCTGCGGGTAACCGAGCAATGGCACAGGCCGGACCCGACGATCCTGCAATTATTGAAAAGCAGATTTGGCAGACAACACTGGGACAGCCAGTGGCTGTCGCTCCCTATGGGTCGCCATCGATTTACGAGTCTTATCTGCAAAGGCGCGAGTCGCCGGGCCTGACCCGGGTGCCAGCGTCATCAGTTTCGTTTGCACCGTTACAAGGGTTCTTTGGCATCATCACACCGAATGGACTGCATTTCGAGCGTCATCATCAGGGCTGGTTCGATATCGATCCCAATCAACACCGTTTGATGATCAACGGTATGGTGAAAAAGCCGCTCGTGTTCACCATGGATCACATCATGCGTTTGCCAAGCGTGTCGAGAATCCACTTCATTGAGTGTGGTGCCAACACCGGTATGGAGTGGGGCAACGTGGCGGTTCCAACCGTTCAATACACTCATGGAATGCTGTCTTGCTGCGAGTTCACCGGCGTGCCGCTCTCAACTCTTCTGGAGATGGCGGGCGCTGATCTGAAAGCCGGCAAGTACATATTGGCCGAGGGAAACGACGGTTCAGGCATGACGCGTACCATTCCGATGGAGCGCGCGCTTGATGACGTGATGGTGGCCTGGGGCATGAACGGCGAGATGTTGCGCCCAGAGAACGGCTACCCATTGCGCCTGGTCGTGCCGGGCGTGCAGGGCGTCAGCTGGGTGAAGTGGCTTCGTCGCATCGAAGTCGGTGACAAGCCATGGGATACCAAGGACGAGGCTGTTCATTACATCGATCTGATGCCGGATGGGCTGCATCGTCAATACACTTCGATCCAGGAATGCAAGTCGGTGATCACCACACCGTCGGGTGGGCAGCAGCTCTTGAGCACGGGCTTCTACAACGTCAGTGGGCTTGCCTGGTCTGGTCGTGGGAGTATCAAACGCGTCGATGTCTCTGTTGACGGCGGAAAGAACTGGCGCCAGGCCAGACTGGAGTCCCCTGTGCAGGACAAGGCGCTGACTCGCTTTAACTTTGACTGGACGTGGGATGGCAAGCCTGCCATTTTGCAGTCAAGAGCAATCGACAGCACGGGGTATGTTCAACCAGCCAAAAGGTTATTGCGCGAGGTGCGAGGTACTCGGTCGATCTATCACAACAATGCCATTCAGTCATGGAAGGTCGATTCAAACGGCGAGGTGAGCAATGTTCAGGTTGGGTAGTTGGGTCATCGGTGTTTTGCTGGTCGGCAACGCTACGGTTGCGCCGGGGCAGCCGATCACGGTCTTCGAGGGTATCGGGCGCGAGGCAACGCCGCGTGAAGTTGCTGCCTGGGATATTGATGTGCGATCCGACTTCAAAGGATTGCCTAAAGGCTCTGGCTCGGTGGCAGATGGTATGGATATCTGGGACGCAAAATGCGCGAGTTGTCACGGTACCTTTGGCGAGTCAAATGAGGTGTTCACCCCGCTTGTGGGTGGCACCACGCTGGAAGATCAGAAGCGCGGACGCGTTGCATCATTGACCGATCCTGCCCAGCCGCAGCGCTCCACTTTGATGAAGGTGCCGACAGTTGCGACACTTTATGATTACATCTACAGAGCGATGCCCTGGAACGCGCCTCGATCGCTCTCGCCTGATGATACCTATGCGGTTTTGGCGTACATGCTTAACTTGGGCGAAATCATTCCAGAAGATTTTGTCCTGAGTGATCAGAATATTGCGCAGGTGCAGCAAAAGATGCCAAACCGCAACGGAATGACTCGTGAGCATGGACTTTGGACAGTCGACGGTGAGCCCGATGTCAAGGCACAGGCCTGCATGACAGACTGCCTTGCAGAAGTGGTGATTACCTCATCTTTACCGGACTTTGCGCGCAACGCTCATGAGAATCTGGCAGAGCAGAACCGGCAGTACGGGCCTTATCGTGGGGTCGATACCACCAAACCGCCTCTGGATAAATTGCCGGGTGCGTCTTATCAGCGGGTTTCGACTTCAGCGCCCGCGCAAGGATCTACGATAGATGCGCGTGCACTCTTTACAAAAAATGGCTGTGCTGTCTGTCATTCGGCGACAAGTCGCACCATCGGTCCAGCTATCCGGGAGGTTGCCGAAAAGTACTCGGATGATGCACAGACGCTGAAACTGCTGACGACTAAAGTCAGGCAAGGTGGCTCCGGGGTCTGGGGTGCAATACCGATGCCACCTCATCCGCAACTGGGCGATCAGGACAACCTCACACTGGTCAGATGGATGGTCTCTGGTCCATAGTGTTACCTTAATCAATTGAGCATTTGAAACCGTTTGCAAGACCCAACCAGATTCGATGAATATTTTTAGAAAAGAGAGGGCAAGATGAATCAACAAAGACGAACACTGATGCAATTTACGGCATTGGTTGGATTGATGGCGAGCACGGGTCTGATGACTCAGGCCGAAGCAGCGACTTGGAATGAGGCAGCCTTTAAAGCCAAATCGATCGATGAAGTCGTCAAAGCACTCGGTTCTTCGGCTGCGCCTCAGGTCTCGGATGCCATCACTTTGCGTGCTCCTGATATTGCAGAGAACGGGGCAGTCGTACCCGTTGGCCTTGAAACAACACTTAAAGCGACGGAGCTGGCGCTGCTGGTGGAAAAAAACCCCAGTCCCCTGGCTGCCATGTTTGTACTGCCGGCCGGCGCCGAGCCTTTTGCGACGACCCGCGTCAAGATGGGGCAGACCTCCAATGTCTATGCGCTGGCCAAGGTGGATGGCAAGTGGCTGATGACATCCAAGGAAGTCAAGGTCACGCTCGGTGGCTGTGGCGGTTGATATTGCGTCCGGCGTCAGGCGCGCACAGTGTGCCGAGCAAGTGAAATAGATTCAGATTAGAGAGGAAATCATGGCAAGTCCAATGCGAATTCGCGCAACGATCGAGCAGGGTGGTGTGGTTGATGTCAAGGTGCTGATGCGCCATATCATGGAAACAGGGCAACGCAAAGATGCGTCGGGTCAGATCATCCCGGGGTGGTACATCGAGACTGTCGAAGCAAAAGTGGCTGACAAGCAAGTATTTCTAGCTCTGCTCGGTCCCGCTGTTTCAAAAGATCCTTTTTTGAATTTCAAGCTCAAAGGTAGCGCTAAGGCGGGCGACACCCTGACCATTGTCTGGAAGGACAACAAAGGTGAGTCGCGAACCGACACAGTTGAAGTCAAGTAATTCAAATAGAAAAGCAATAACCTGGTTCCACCTAGGGAGACAAAATAATGAAGCGACCATACAGTGTGGCGGTCTTTGCCTGCGCGATGACAGCTTTTGCTGCAGCGCCTGCACTGGCACAAACAGCCTCGGAACAACTGCAGCAGTACCGAGCTATGCTCGCGGAAGGGAATCCGGCAGAGCTTTACGAGATGGAAGGCGAGGAGCTCTGGACCACAGCAGCAGGGTCTAAGAGCGCTTCTATGGAAAAGTGTGATCTGGGTCTTGGTCCTGGTGTGGTCAAGGGTGCCGCGGCACAGTTGCCCAGATATTTCCAGGACACAGACAAGGTGCAGGACCTGGAGTCACGTCTGATGACTTGTATGGAAACCCTTCAGGGTATCCCTCAGGCGTCGGTTATTCAAGCGAACTTCAGCCAGGGTCCCCGCAAACCACTCGAAGCGATGGTGGCTTACATCGTCGGGCAGTCCAAGGGAATGAAGGTCAACGTGCCAGCGAACCATCCTAAAGAAAAGGAAATGGTCGCGATCGGCGAGAAGATTTTCTACTTGCAGGGTGGGCCGATGGACTTTGCCTGTGCATCCTGCCACGCAGTGGATGGTCAGCGCATTCGCATGCAGGACCTACCAAACCTCACCACCCACGAGGGTGCAACCACCGGTTGGGGAAGCTGGCCCGCTTACCGTGTTTCGAGTGGCACGTTCTGGACTATGCAGCGTCGGCTCAATGATTGCTTCCGACAGCAGCGTATGCCATTCCCCATCTATGGCTCGGACGCAACGGTGGCGCTGTCCATCTTCATGGCCAACAAGGCCAATGGCGGTGAGATTGCAACCCCTGGCCTGAAGCGCTGATTCGACAGGAGACATCAGAAAATGATCACATACAAGAATAGTGCGGCAGCTTTGGCGTTGACGTCAGTCTGCATGGCGTCTGGTGCAGTGGCGCAGACGGTTGATCCCGCTGTCATGGCTGTCATGGAAAGCAGCTTCCGCAGTCAGGGTATTGCCAACAAAGACCGGATCGTACCGGACGAGATTCAGGCATTGTGTTCAGACCGTGCGTTTCGTGACTCACCAGAAGGTCAGAAAAGAGCGATTGAACTTCAGACCGCAGCGTTAAAAGCGATCAAACCACCTTCGGATGGCAAGTACTTAGGCGATTGGAAGCAAGGTGAGAAGATTGCCCAGAGTGGTCGAGGCGCAACCTGGTCAGACAGCATCAAGACCGTCAACGGTGGCGGTTGCTACAACTGCCATCAGGTGACCAAGGAGGAAATTTCCTTTGGCACGATCGGACCATCACTGGTCGGATACGGCAAGATACGTGGCAGCAGTCAGGAAATCATGGAGTACACATGGAACCGGCTCAGTAACTCCAAAGCCTACAACGCTTGTTCCAATATGCCGCGGATGGCGCACTTCAATTTGCTGACAGAGCAGCAGATCAAGGACGTCATGGCTTTGTTGCTTGATCCGAAGTCACCTGTCAACCAGTAGAAGACCCAGGCGACGAGAGTCTGCATAGCCAGCATTTGTATGGCTTTTGTCGCACTTATTTCAGGTAGCGCCCCCTATGAGTATCAATCGTCGCGAGTTTCTTCAGGTGCTGGCTATGGCGTCGGCTGCTGGTCTGGCTTTGAAGCCTGGTCTGAGCCAGGCGCAGTCTGCAGCTGATCGCTTCTACGATCTGCCTCGTTTTGGCAATGTGCATTTTTTGCACTTCACGGATTGCCATGCACAGATCAAGCCGATCTACTTCCGTGAACCTAATGTCAATCTCGGGTTTGGGGATATGTACGGTAGGCCGCCTCACCTGGTGGGTGAGGCGCTGCTCAAGTTTTATGGCATCGCCCCTAACTCCCGTGACGCGCATGCGTTTACATTCCTCGATTTTGCGGCTGCGGCCAGAAACTATGGCAAGGTGGGTGGGTTTGCACACCTCGCGACGTTGGTCCGGCAGATCAAGGCTTCCCGTCCGGGGGCGTTGCTGCTGGACGGTGGCGACACTTGGCAGGGCTCGGGAACGGCGCTCTGGACCAAGGGTCAGGATATGGTAGACGCCTGTCTGGCACTGGGTGTTGATGTCATGACGGCTCACTGGGAAATGACACTGGGTGAGGAGCGAGTCAAGGAAATTGTTGAAAAGGACTTTGCGGGCAAGGTCGCTTTCGTTGCGCAGAATATCAAGACAGCCGATTTTGGCGATCCTGTGTTCGAGGCTTACACCATGCGCGAGATGAATGGTGTGCCCGTTGCGATTATTGGTCAGGCATTTCCTTACACGCCGATTGCCAATCCTCGTTATCTGGTCGAGAACTGGACATTTGGCATTGATGAAGAGAACATGCAAGCCACCGTGAATGAAGCACGTGCCAAGGGAGCTCAAGTGGTGGTAGTGCTGTCGCATAACGGTATGGACGTTGATCTGAAGATGGCAAGTCGCGTACGTGGCATTGACGCCATCCTGGGCGGGCACACGCACGATGGAGTGCCTGTTCCTGTGCAGGTCAAGAACCCGGGTGGCGTCACGCTCGTGACGAATGCGGGCTCGAACAGCAAGTTTCTCGGGGTGCTGGATTTTGATGTGAAGGCGGGTAAGGTGGCCGATTTTCGTTATCGGCTGATGCCTGTTTTCTCGGATCTGCTGGCTGCTGATGCATCGATGAGCGCCTTGATCGATCAGGTGCGTGCGCCGCACGAAGCTAGACTGAGCGAGGTTCTTGCGAGAACCGAGGGTACTTTGTATCGTCGTGGAAACTTCAACGGGACATTCGATCAGGTGATCGTTGATGCGCTCATGAAGGTCAAAGGCGCACAGATTGCCTTTTCACCGGGGTTCCGCTGGGGAACATCGCTGCTTCCTGGCCAGGATATCCTGATGGAACATGTTCTGGATCAGACCGCTATCACCTATCCATGGTCTACAGTCACACCGATGTCTGGGGAGATGATCAAGGTCGTGCTTGAAGATGTTGCGGATAACCTGTTCAATCCTGATCCTTATTACCAGCAGGGTGGAGACATGGTCCGGGTCGGTGGTCTGCAGTACACGATCAATCCAGCGGCCAATGCCGGAGCGCGTATTTCTGACATGGTGCTCGATGGCAAACCCATTGAAGCGGGCAAGACCTATCAGGTAGCTGGATGGGCGCCTGTCTCCGAGCAGGCGCGAGATGTTGGCGGAGAGCCGATCTGGGATGTGGTTGCGACTTATCTGAAGGATCAGAAAACCATACCCGCTCACGTACCGAATATCCCCAGGATTATTGGATCCGAGGGCAATCCCGGATACGCTGCTCTATAGAGAATCTGCAGTTTTGTCTGAAAAGGAGTCATCGATGTTTGTCAAATTGCTCAGAAGTGGCGTTTGCTGCATTTTTCTGGCGCTTGCTGCATTGTCTCAGTCTGCAGTGCAGGCGCAGACCCCGTCTCAGGCACAAATGCAGGCTCAGCCTTCCGTGGTTTACCACATTGATGATGCCCAGTTGCAAGGATTAAGAGCGCTGCGTTCGCTGAGGAATCATCTTGATACCATGCCTCAGACTCGCATTGCTGTCGTGGCGCTTGCCGATGGCGTTGACATGTTCTTCGAAGGCGCGCGCGATGCCAGGAGTGGTACCCAGTATGCTGCGCTGGTTTCTGACTTGAAGTCTCGTGGTGTTGAGTTTCTGGTTTGTGATCTGACGCTGCAGGCGCGTGGTATTTCCCGTGACAAGATGATTCTTGAGGTCGACTTCACGCCTTCGGGGGTGGTCAGGATCACCGAGTTGCAGCAGAAAAGCGGGTATGCCTATATCAAGCCGTGATGACAGAGACTGGCAAGGCCTTGCTGGAACAATTGTCGAGCCAGATTTTGTTGTTGTGCAATAGCGCTGCCAGTGCATATATGTTGGCAGCTTGTGGAAGTTTTAAATTGAGAACCAAGCGATGTGGGCACTGTCTCGATGGGTCGGCGTGATTCTGTCTTCAATGTTGGTGTTGGGCAATGTAGTACACGCCCAAGTGCCCAAGCTCGAGTTGGTTCGGGTCAGCGAACATACCTATTACGTTCAGGGACTATCCGCCCTCGGGACCCCGGAGAACCAGAACTTCATTTCTAACGCTGGCGTTGTGATTGCACCGCAAGGGGTTATCGTGATTGATGGTCTGGGCTCGCCCTCACTCGCACAGCGCCTGCTCGATGAGATTCGCAAAGTCACAGACAAGCCCGTGACGTATGTGATCGTGACGCACTACCATGCAGATCATGTTTACGGGCTGCAGACCTTCAAGGCTCAAGGCGCTCGCATCATCGCCCAGGAAAACGGGAAAGAATATCTGAACTCCGACACGGCGCAGTTGCGCCTGCAAGCGTCGCGTCAGGAACTCGCGCCGTGGATTGACGACACGACCGTGCTGGTGCCCGCCGACATCTGGGTTGCCGAAGATCAGTCGATGCAGCTCAGTGGCATGCAGTTTGATCTGATACAGGTTGGTCCGGCGCACACACCGGATGATCTGGCGATTTACGTGCCGCAGGAAAAGGTTCTGTTTGCCGGAGACCTGATGTTTAGCGGTCGCATTCCTTATGTCGGCTCAGCCGACAGTGCCGGGTGGATTCGCTCGCTCGAGCGGTTGGTCCCTTTGCAACCCAAGTGGGTGGTTCCCGGGCACGGTGTGCACTCAGCAGATGCCGAGTTGGATCTGCGGTTTACTCGTGATTACCTGCAGTTCCTGCGTGACAGCATGCGTGAGGCAGCGCTCGAACTTGAGCCTTTTGATGAAGCCTATGAAAAGACCGACTGGTCCGCTTACCGGGGCATGCCACTATTCAACGCAGCAAACCGCATGAACGCTTATAACGTCTACCTGTCGATTCAGAGTCAGTAGAAAGGCTTGCCGCGGTCCAGGCGATCAGACCTCTCGCAATGGTGGCTTGATCACTTCACGAAATCTGCCAGATCGAAGATATCCAGGTCGACCATTTCGCCGTAGTCTTTCTGAATCACCTTGCCTTGAGGATTCACCACGTATAACTCCGGAATGCCTCTGCGTTTTCCGATGGCTATGGACATCTCGGGCGTCATCATGGCCACGGGGAAGTTCAGGGCATGCTTGCTGACGTAGTCCACCGCATCCTGGGGATTGCGATCGACAGACAGGCCAATGACCTGCAACGGCTTGCCCTCGGTCCGTTTGACCAGTTCGATCAGATTGATGTTCTGCCGGTGGCAGTACGGACACCAGCTTGCCCACACCTGGACCACAATATGTTTGCCTGCGAGATTGTCTTTGGTGATGGCCTGCCCATCGAGCGTCACCAGATTGTCGATGATCAGCATGTCACCGACTTCGATGGCCTGGCTGGTAGCACAGAAAAGAACCAGCAGACTGGCGATGGCCTTTGCTTTGATCTGGTCGACAAGATCGCGAGCGCCACGCAAACTGGGCCAGGTCCTGCTCAATGGAATGGATGAAAAAGAGATTTTTGTTGTCATGTCAGTCAGTCTGAGTCAGATGTTCTGGTTCGCCGAACGCTGGTTGGTCATCAAAACGCCGCAGATCACAATAATGCCCCCAATACCATGGGTACTTCTTCAATCGCCTCATCCAGAAGCAGGTAGCCCAGGATGACGCCAAAAACAGGTACCAGATTCTTGACGTCCTCAGCCTGAAAGCCGGAGCTTTACGGCGACTTCGGGTAAACCGTCCAGAGTGGCGACGCAGACAGACTTCTAGTTGATGACATTGACGGGATGACCGGTCATAAATGCATTCAGATTCTGTTCGATACCCTTTGCCAGAGCTGCCTGTCCGCTCTGGGACGCCCAGGCAATATGGGGTGTGATCAGCAGGTTGGGATGATCACATAGAAAGATCGCTTCATTGCCTGAAGGCGGCTCGACCGCAAGCACATCAAGTGCTGCGCCGCCCAGATGCCCACTGTTCAGACCATCAATCAGGGCAGTCTCATTGATCAGAGCCCCACGAGAAGTGTTGATCACAAGGCAGCCAGGCTTCATATGAGCAACTTCAGCCTGCCCGATCATGCCAGTGGTCGCAGGAGTCAGAGGGCAGTGCAGCGACAGGACGTCACTGCGTGCAATCACCTCCTCAAAACGCGTGTAGCCGGGTCGAATCTCCGCACGTCCACGATGTTCCGAGAGCAATACGTTCATGCCAAGCGCACGGGCCAGAGTTGCAACCTGCGAGCCAATCGCGCCATATCCGAAGAGGCCAAGGGTCGCACCTTTGATATCCATGATCGGGCGGTCGTGAACACAGAAATGACGGGATTGCTGCCAGCTGTCTCGTCCGATGCGCGCGTAGCGCAGCAGGTTGCGTTGCAGGGCAAAGATGTTTCCTATGACGCACTCTGCCACACTCTGGCTTGAGTAACCCGGCACATTGACCACGGTGATGCCTTGCTCGCGGCAGGCCTGCATGTCGATGCAGTCATATCCGGTTGCAGCCACGCAGATCAGCCGCAGCTGTTTGCAGGCTTGCAGGATGGCAGGCGTGATGCGAATCTTGTTGGTAATGCAGATCTCGGCGTCGTGCAGTGCGGCGACGACTGCAGTGGTCGTCTGTGCTGTGGTTGGGTAGTTGATCCATTCCGTGGCCCATTGGGGCCGTTCGATAGGATGTGGCAGCGTGTCACTGTCGAGAAATACGATCTTCATTTAAGTTGACCTCGAGAACTTTCAGGCGGGTACTGCTGTCGGAGCTTCGATCCGAGTCTGAAGCATACTGCAGAGCGTGGTGTCGACAAGATGGGAACAAGTTCGTGGATAATCAGCGCGAGTGTAAGTGGCAAAGCAAGTGGCAAAGCAACCCATTCCAGATCGGTCAGCAGAGTATGGGGTTGTCGGTTTTGGGAAGGCGTGCAGTACAAGCAGAGGAATTGATCTTGACTGAAGCAGGGGTTGTGGGTGTTTGATCGCAAGTGGATCCTTGCGGCAACGGTGCTGCCGGTGGTGGTGCTGTATTTGTTGCTGGGCGATTCGCCAGTGTTTGCGCCGGAACAATCCTCCGCACGGATCGCAGAGCGGGATAGATCTGAGTCCGTATCTGTGGGTGCGGGAGGACCTTATTCGCTTCATGGGCGCATTGTGGAGGTGACGGATGGTGATACCCTTCGGATCAGAGTTAATGCCGAGACAGTCGATGTGCAAAGAGTGCGGCTGGCCAGTGTTGATGCACCCGAGCGCACGACAGGTTCAGATCGCCCCGGTCAGCCATTTGCTGACGCGTCAAAGCGGTTTCTCGCCAGACAAGTTCAAGGAGACACACTCATACTGACGTGCTTTGAGCAGGATCCTTATGGGCGGCACATCTGTGATGTACCGGATTCTGATAAGCCTGGCGCGACAGTGAATCAGGCCCTGGTTGCCGCGGGTCTGGCCTGGGCCAACATGGAAGGAAACGGCAGGTTTTTGCGGGATCGCGCGTTGCTCGATTTGCAGAAACGGGCCCAGTCAGAAAAACTGGGTATCTGGAGTGAACCTGACCCGGTCGCCCCTTGGGTGTGGAGATATCAGTGCTGGAGAAAAGGACAGTGTCAATGATCAAGCGCGCAGCCATGTTGCTGATAGCCACGACGGCCTCGATCATGGTCGCAGGTTGTGGCGAGGGTGACCCGGTCAATAGCCCCTATGCGTCGGGCGCGCTCTCGCAGAACACGCTCTATACGGCCTTTACCCAACGCTCGCCCAAGTATCTCGATCCTGCGCGTTCTTACTCGACCGATGAGACACCCTATACCTACAATATCTATGAGCCTCTGTATGGGTATCATTATCTGAAACGCCCTTATGAGCTGCTGGCGCGCTCTGCTCAGGCGGTCGTCGATCCGACTTACGTTGACGCACAGGGTCATGTTCTGCCTGCAGACGCGGCACCTGAGCAGATTGCGCACAGCATCTACGATGTACCGATCAGGAAGGGCATTCTGTTTGCGCCACACCCTGCGTTTGCAAGGCACACTGACGGGCGTTATGTCTACTATCCTTTGACACCCCAGGCGCTTGAGGGTCGATATGCGATTCCGGATTTCGAACAGGCAGGGACGCGTGAGCTGACAGCGCACGATTTTGTCTATGCGTTTCGCCGACTGGCCAGTCCGAGGGTTGCCTCGCCGATTTTCTCGACACTGGCACAGCATGTTGAGGGCTTCGCCGAGTATGGTCAGAGGCTGCGCGAGGTCGATGCGACCCTGCGCGCGGGTGTTGCACCCGGGCAGCGAGATTTGCCATGGCTGGATATCAGAGATCATGGGTTTGATGGCGTCCGTGCCCTTGACGACCACACTTTGAGAATCAAAGTCAAAGGTAGTTATCCTCAATTCCGTTACTGGCTGGCGATGACGTTCACCGCTCCGGTCCCTTGGGAAGCGGACCGGTTCTACAGTCAGCCCGGCATGGCTGATCACAACCTGTCCTTGAACACATGGCCGGTGGGCACGGGACCTTACATGATGGTGGAGTCGTTACAGAACCGGCGCCACGTCATGCAGCGTAATCCGAACTTCCGGGGTGAGCCCTATCCCTGTGAGGGAGAGCCAGGCGATCGCGAGAAAGGTTTGCTGGAAGATTGCGGAAAGATGACGCCTTTCATTGACAGGCTGGTGTTTAACATCGAGAAGGAAAGCATACCGTTGCAAGGCAAGTTCATGCAGGGATACTACGACCTGCCGCAGGCCGATCGCGGCGACTGGGGTGTGTCCATGCTGGTGGCCGCCGGTGACTCCTCTGAGAAAGCCGCGTTGTACGCCAGTCGCGGTATCCAGTTGCCGACCACGGTCGAAGCCTCTATCCATTACTTTGGCTTTAACTGGCTGGATCCTGTTGTGGGTCAAGGTGATACGCCTGAACAGCAAGAGAAAAACCGCAAACTGCGCCAGGCACTAAGCATCGCCTTTAACTGGGAGGAATTCATCGCGATCTTTCAGGACGATCAGGCACAGGCAGCCTACGGTCCGGTGCCCCCTGGGATACTCGGCTATCAGGCACCCCCCGAGGGCATCAACCGGGTGGTCTACGATGTGGTCGACACAAGGCCTGTCAGAAAATCACTCGATGACGCTCGCCGGCTTCTTGCCGAGGCTGGCTATCCGAACGGTCGGCACGAAAAAACCGGTGAGCCACTGGTGCTGTATTTTGATTCAGCGGCAGGGGCAGGCGGATCGAGTCCGGCGCTTGACTGGATGCGCCGCCAGTTCAGTCATCTCGGTGTGCAGCTTGATGTGAGGGCGACTGATTACAACCGTTTTCAGGAAAAAATGCGCAACGGAGTCGCACAGATGTTCATGTGGGGCTGGGTGGCTGACTATCCGGATGCGGAGAACTTTCTGTTTTTGCTCTATGGACCCCAGGCCAAAGCAAAAGGTGGCGGCGAGAACGCAGCCAACTATCACAATCCGGAATACGACAAACTTTTTCTTGCCATGCGTGATATGCCCGACAGTCCGCAGAAGGCTGCCATCGTTGATCAGATGGTTAAGGTTGTGCAGAACGATGCACCCTGGATGTTTGGCATGTTTCCCAAGTCAGGCGGGGCCTACCAGCAGTGGGTGGGCAATGCCAAGCCAACACAGATGGTGCGCAACACGCTGCAGTACATGAAAATTGACTCAGCACTGCGCGCAGAGAAAGTCAGACAATGGAATCAGCCAGTCTGGTGGCCGCTGCCCTTGCTGGCGATCGTTCTGGCGCTTCTGATCTGGCCAGCGTGGCGCGCGCTGAGGCGTCAGCAGTACCGAACGGCGCTAGGGGTTGCACCTGAGCGTCAGAAAAATGATTCGGGAGACCGCTCATGATGGGCTATATCGTCAGGAGATTGCTCTACGGTGTGCTGATTCTGATAGGCGTGAACTTGATCACGTTTGTGCTTTTTTTTGCGGTGAACACGCCCGATGACATGGCCCGACTCGCCATCGGCGGCCAGCGCGTGAGTGCCGATGCGATTGAGAAATGGAAAGTTGAGCGTGGCTATGACAAGCCGTTGTTTGTCAATACGCAAGCGCAGGGAGCGCAGCGTCTGACCGACACCGTTTTTTACCAGCGGTCGGTGCCCTTGCTGAGATTTGATTTCGGCTTGTCTGACGGTGGGCTTGACATTGGTCACCAGATCAGTACCCGGATGTGGCCCAGTCTGGCGCTCGCCATTCCGAGTTTTGTGCTGGGCATCGCGGCAAGCATCGCGTTCTCCATGCTACTGGTTTTTTTCAGGACCACGCGGCTCGATCTCTGGGGGGTGGTGCTATGTGTGGTGATGCTATCCATTTCGGGACTGTTCTACATCATCGCGGGTCAGTGGCTTTTTGCAAAAGTGCTGCGTCTGGTGCCCTACTCGGGATTCATGGAGGGCATTGATATGGTCAAGTTCCTGGCGTTGCCGGTGCTGGTGGCAATTATCACCCGACTAGGGCCTGAGGCACGTTTTTATCGCAGCATTTTTCTTGAAGAGATTGGCAAGGACTATGTGAGAACAGCGCGCGCAAAAGGATTGAGTGAGCGTGTTGTGCTGTTTGGACATGTGCTGAGAAACGCGATGTTGCCAATTTTGACGGGCACAGTGTCGGCATTACCGCTGCTTTTTATGGGTAGTCTGATTGCGGAGTCTTTCTTTGGTATTCCGGGTCTGGGTAGTTACACCATTGATGCCATCAATGCACAAGATTTCTCGATTGTGCGAGCGATGGTGTTTCTGGGCTCGGCACTTTATATCGTAGGACTGATACTGGCCGACATTTCGTACACACTGGCCGACCCCCGAGTGAGGTTCGAATAGCCATGCCCAAGTTTGTCATTCTATGGACGGACGCAGCGCTGTTTGCGCTGGTGATCACGGTCGCTTTCTATGCCTGGCGAGTCAGCCGCGCTGACAATGCCCGCGCAACCTGGGCACGTGTCTTGCGACGTGGCCCGGCGATGTGTTCAGCAGTTATTCTGGCTTTTTTTGTGGTGATTGGCCTGCTCGACTCGATTCATTTCCAGCCGCGTCTGCCAGTGTCTGCGGGTGTCTCCAACGGTTCTGCCAGTGTGGGCAGTCCCCAGGCGGTGGCTTATTCGCCGGAAGTCGTCTCGTTGCTCGACACCTTGCTTAAAGACACCGCGCTGCTCCATAAAGAAAAAACTTATTCTGCGCCTCTTGCATGGCAGCAGTTCACCAAGGAATCAATCCTGCAAGAAGGGGGGCAGCCCATTCGGGACTTTCCCCGGTTGCGTTTTGGAGGTCGTCACCTTGATGATCCGCAGACGCAATGGCTTGGCGATGTGTTCAAGCGTGGTTCGCTGGGCGCTCTGACGGGGTTGCTGACTGGCGTGGCGCTGGTGATGTTGGTCACGTCATTGATCGCTCGCTCGCGTCGCCAGCACCAGTCACGTATGTTAGTTGCTGCAACCTCAGTCGCGTCAACCTCGCTTGCTTCAACCCCATCGGCAGAACCAGCGCCGGCAGTTGTGCCGCAAAGCTTTAGCCGAGTCTGGTGCCAGATATGGCGTGGACACACGGACATTGCCTGGCGTGCGATGTTCGTGACCACGTTGATCATTGCGGTGTTACTCGGTGTGACGTTTGGTCTGGCTAGTGGCTATCACGTTCTAGGCACAGACCGAACAGGCAATGACGTGCTTTGGCAGGCGCTAAAAAGCATCCGTACAGCGTGGGTGATTGGCAGCCTGACCACGGTGGCGATGCTGCCACCCGCCATCATGTTCGGACTGGCAGCAGGGTATTTCAGGGGCTGGATTGATGATGTGATCCAGTACATCTACACCACGCTGACCTCGATTCCGGGTGTGCTGCTGATTGCCGCTTGTGTGTTGATGATGCAGGTATACATCGATACGCATTCGCAGTTGTTTCCGACCAGTGCCCAGCGCGCCGATCTCAGGCTGTTTCTTTTGTGCATGATTCTCGGGCTGACAGGCTGGGCCGGGCTTTGCCGGCTGTTGCGTGCAGAAGTGATGAAGTTGCGTGAACTCGAGTATGTGCAGGCGGCAAGGGCGTTTGGTGTCTCGCATTTTCGGATCATGTTCAGGCATCTTCTGCCCAATGTCATGCACATTATTCTTATTACGCTGGTGCTTGAGTTTTCCGGACTGGTGCTTTATGAGGCTGTGCTGTCGTATCTCGGCATTGGTGTCGATCCCACCATGAACTCGTTTGGGACCATGATTGACAAGTCGCGAATGGAGATGTCCCGAGATCCGATGGTCTGGTGGGGATTGTTGTCGGCGTTTGTTTTCATGTTGACCATGGTACTGGCGGCAAATCTTTTTGCGGATGGTGTTCGGGATGCTTTTGATCCGAGGAGTCGCCCTCTGCGACCGGCCAGACTGCGCCAGAAAAGAAAGCTGGCGGCACAGGAGACACCATGAACCAGGTCACAAGCAGTGAGCGCGAGGATCCGACAGCCAGCACAGTTCTTGATATTCGGGATCTGTCGATTGCGATTGATCACGACACGCAGATCCAGTATGCCGTCAGACAGTTGGCAATGACCGTTCATCAGGGCGAGACTTTTGCGCTGGTGGGTGAGTCCG
>CAZBIN010000013.1:13286-30970 GCA_964491995.1 uncultured Orrella sp. | reverse complement strand
GCTTGAATACACCCCAATTCTTGACGCAGAGCTTTGGGGACAACCATGATGTTCATGTCCACACCTCCCACCAATGGGAGCAATGTGCCCCCCGTTCGCAAAAGCCCCCCCTAGCGCGACCATCGCTGAAAGCCAAGACGCGGCCCGCCATACTCTCACCCTCTTAAGTACGGACTCGAGGCAACCCGCTAAAGCGGCGCGCAATGGTGAACGAGACATCGTTTGACCCTGTTACCTGGGCAACCCGCGGGAAAACCCTGTTTTGTCTGATCAAATTATTCAATATTATTCAGATGAATACACATGAATACAAATAATCTGGATAACTTGGTGCAAGGAATGACTCATGAAGTACAAACTCTTCATTGATGGGCAATGGGTAGAACATAGCGCCCAGGAATACTTTCCAGCCATCAACCCGTTTACTCAGGATGCCTGGGCCAGCATCCCTCAAGCTTCTGATGAGCAGGTCATCGCTGCCATTGACGCAGCAAGGCACGCCTTCGATACCGTGTGGTCCAAAACTTCCGGACTCGCACGAGGCATGCTGATGATGCGCCTGGCTGACCTGCTCGAAGCAGATGCCCAGCGCATGGGTGAACTCGAGACAACGGACAACGGCAAAGTCATACGAGAGACGGCCACACAGATGAAGATGTCTGCCCGGGCCTACCGCTTTTTTGCTGGGGCGGCGGACAAACTTGAAGGCAAGGCCTTCCCTTTGGATAGCCCGAATATCCTCGATTACGCCAAGCGTGAACCGCTGGGCGTAGCAATTTTGATCACAGCATGGAATTCACCGATGGCGCTGCTCAGCAACAAGCTGGCACCCGCGCTGGCGGCTGGGTGCACTGTCGTCATCAAGCCGTCCGAACACGCATCAGTCACAACACTGGAGTTTGCCAAACTCGTCGAGAAAGCGGGTTTTCCGAAGGGTGTGATCAATGTCGTGACCGGCGACTACCGTGTCGGAAAATGCCTGGTGAACTCCCGTCGGGTCGACAAGATCAGTTTCACCGGTAGCCCCGGCGTTGCCCGCGAGATTGCTGCTGACGCGGGACGACGACTGACGCCAGTCACGTTGGAACTGGGTGGTAAATCACCCAATATCATTTTTGAGAAGGCCGATATCGAAAAAGCAACCGTCGGGGCCTTTGCAGGGATCTTCGGGGCGACGGGACAGACCTGTATCGCCGGATCCCGATTGTTGGTCCAGGATTCGGTCTACGACGATGTGGTCTCCAGGCTGGTTGCCAAGGCAGGCAAGATCATCCTGGGCAACCCTCTGGATTACAAAACCGAAATGGGAACGCTGGCTAACCAGCCACAGTTCAACCGCGTGATGAACTGTATCAGTAGAGGTATTGAAGAGGGCGCCAGGCTTGCCTATGGTGGGCAGCAGGCGACAGGTCCCGAACTGGGCAATGGACTGTTTGTACAGCCGACAATTTTCCGTGACGTCGACAACTCGATGCAACTGGCACGCGAAGAGATATTCGGACCCGTCTTGTCGGTAATCCCCTTTTCAACGGAAGCGCAAGCCATTGAAATCGCCAACGACACCGACTATGGCCTGGCTGCAGGCATCTGGACCACAGAGATCGATCAGGCCTTGCGTGTCTCGGATGCGATCCGCGCAGGCTGTATATGGGTGAACACTTACCGGGCAAGTGCCATGCAGGCACCGTTTGGTGGCTTCAAGGACAGCGGCTTCGGACGCGAACGCAGTTTGTGGGCGCTTGACGAATACCTTGCGCCCAAAAACGTCATGATTGACTACTCAGGAGCGGAACGAGACCCCTTCGCCATCAAATCCTAAACCGTCTACGCGCAGACTGCGCGCAGTCCTAATTCACATCGAAAGGAGTTTCAGGCATGACCACAGCAGTCAAAGGAAAGCGCTATCTGATCACTGGCGGGGCCAGTCTGGTCGGGTCACATATCTGTGATGCTTTGATTCAAGGCGGTGCCAAGGAAATACGCCTTCTGGACAACTTTTCTCTAGGCACACCACAAACCATTGCCCATCTGGAAGACGAGCCGAGTATCACTCGCATTCGGGGCGACATTCTGAAAATGCCCGATCTGCTTGCCGCATGCGACGACGTGGACGGTGTTTTCGCATTGGCGGGCTATCTTACCTTGCCGCTTTCAAAAGATCCGTTTACAGGTGTATCGGTCAACACGCTCGGCATGCTAAACACACTGGAGGCCTGCCGTTTCCAGAAGGTGCGCAGAGTAATCTTCTCTTCATCTATCGCGGCCTACGGTATGCCGGTTAGCCACCCAATCGACGAAACGACAGGCTATGCATGGAATGGTCTGCAGCCTGCATCGAATATTTATGGCGCCAGCAAAATCATGGGCGAGGCGATTTGCGCTCAGTACGCCAAAGTTCACGGCGTGCAGTACAACGCGCTGCGATTCTCTTCTGTTTATGGGGAGCGCCAGCACGCCCGAGCCGTCAACGCTGTGTTCGTCGCAGAAATATGCGATCAGGTATTGCGTGGACAGGCGCCCGTCATCCCTGGCGATGGTCGTGAGGTACACGATTACGTCTATGTTTCAGATGTGGCGCGTGCGTGTGTGACGGCCATGACGAGCGATTCGCACAATCACGTCTTGAACATCGGTACAGGCATCGACACGACCGCAACCCAGGTCGCGGAGATGGCGATCCAGCTGTCAGGAAAAAATCTCAAGGTGGTCTATCAGGAAGATAACCGTGCGGTGAAGTCAGCAGCTGCTGACAGATTGCAGATTGATGTCAGAAAGGCTGCAGCCACGATAGGATGGAAACCGGAAATCATGCTTGAAGAAGGTATGCGTAGGCTGATGGACTGGCAACGGAAATCGGGCGGTCAGTGATTCCGCGTATTGAGATGTAGACAACATCAGCAGTTTGGTGGTGCGCAAGCCGCCGCCAGCTCAGGACAGGATACGATCACTAACTCGTGATATGCATGAAATCGAAGCGGATCTGTCATTTCGATCCGTGTGGGGACATATGACGGGGATCGCTGACACCGCTCAATAAGGGCTTTGAATGCCTTTAACACTGAGGATGGCAAGCGTGAGAGTGCCTCCGGGCTTGCAGATATTTTCCGGAGTGCTCGCCGTATCTGCAAAAAGAGTGTTTTCAGGCGTATTTCCAGAAAAAAGACCTCCCGAAGGAGGTCTTTTTCAGTGCGACAGCGATATCAGCTTTTGGCGTGGGCAGCAGCACTCTCACCCGCGAGCTTGCCAAACACGGATCCGGACATCAATCCTGTGCCACCAGGGTAGTTCTCATAGAACAGACCACCCACAAGCTCTCCAGCTGCATAGAGCCCTGGAATGGAGTTATCCGTCATGTCCTGAACTTCACCCTTGGTATTGATCTTAAGCCCGCCAAACGTGAAAGTGATGCCTGTCGTTGTTACGAATGCAACATAAGGTGGCTTGTTGATCGGCAGCGCCCAGTTTGACTTGGGCGGGGTGATGCCGCGGGTCGATTTTCCATCCAGAATCGCTGGGTTATAGGGTTCATCGCCACATGCAGCGTTGAATTCACTAACCGTTTTCTCAAGCTTCTCCGGATCAAGCCCCAGTTGCTCGGCGAGCCCGGCAATCGTGTCTGATTCAGCTTTGGTCACCTGCTTGATCCGGTATTCATCGCGCAACATGTGGACCGTTTGCTGGTCAAAGATCTGAATAGCGGTTCGCTGCGGCTGCTTCATGATTTCGGCACCGTATTTCGCATAGGTCAGGTTGCGATAGTCAGCCCCTTCATCCACAAAACGCTCGCAATCGGTGTTGACCATGATCCCGATCGGATAGGAGTGCTTCTGGAAGTTATCCAGCACCCACCGGTCGCCATAGGGGGGGGCCGAGATATCCCATTCACAAGCATGACAACCCGACCAGTTACCGTAGGGCATTGCACCAATTTCCAAGGCCATCTTGATACCTTCGCCCATGTTGTGACGAGTACCCCTGACGCGACACAGATCCCAGCCTTTGCCAAGGTAGCGCACTCGCATCTCTGCGTTGGACTCAAAGCCACCACATGCCAGAATCACCGCCTTACCATGAATTTCACCATAGCCTTCGGCCGTACGTGTCTTCACACCAGTGACCGTGCGGTCTGCACTTTGGAGCAAACCAATAGCTGCAGTCGAATACCGGATTTCGATGCCCAGTGCTTTGGCCCGTTCCACCTCTGATGTCACCAGACCAGCACCACCACCGACAGCTTCGATATTCACACCGCCGTAGAAGTGGTGTTTACCGTCGACAAGAAAAGACTGGCGACCATACATCGGCAGAAAGCGGATTCCATGGCTGCGCAGCCATCCCATTGTCTTACGCGAGTTATCAATGAGGAGCCAGGCAAGGTCTTCCTGAGACTGGCCCTGGGTCACATCCATCAACTGATCAAAAAAGAACTGGCGATCGTGAGGTGGCAGGACAATGTTCTCTTTCTCGCTATCCGTCAGGTCGACAAGCACGTCCTTGCACACATCTTCCAGTCCGTCGTGAGAGAACCGGAATCCACCTGCCGTGAAATAGGAGTTCCCGCCCATCTCGCCTTCTGGCGCACGCTCAAGAACAACAACTTTTGCGCCATTTTCGTGAGCAGACAATGCTGCACACAACGCCGCGTTACCCGCACCCACCACGATGACATCGTACTGATTTTCATTGCTCGACATTGCTTCTCTCCTGCGATTTGAACGTTATGTATGCGTCTTGCAGAGTGGGTAACCGATATCCACTCGATCTGTTCACAAGAAGAAGAATATCATCGTATACAAACGAATTCAATAGTATTTAAAATTCGTGGTAACAATGCAAAGCTAGAGAAATTCCTCAAGACCCAGAGGGTCATCACATCGGTATATGATTGAGTCCGTGAGAATATCTTTGCCTACAACATCCCCATTGCGCCAATGCGCAAGCGATACAAGACTATGAAAACGTCCGTCAGATCATCTACTGCATCCACCCGAAGCGATATCGACGACTTGCCATTAGGAGAACGTGCGTACCGGTACATTCGGCAAGCCATCCAGTCACAGACGCTCACGCCCGGTGACCGCCTTCGCGAAGTTGATCTGGCCAAGGCCATTGGTCTGAGCCGCACACCCATCCGGGAGGCGCTGGCACGCCTGGAGGCGGAAGGTCTGATCGTGCACGACCCCATACGAGGCATTCTGGTCGCCGACCTTGATTACGGCATGACCACGGAGCTTTACTTCATGAGAGAAGTGCTGGAAGGCACTGCAGCCCGACTGGCAGCCCAGCACGCATCAGAGGTCGAAATATCGATCCTCGAAGATCTCTGTCAACAGTATGAGAATGCAAAAGATCAAGCGACTCTGGCACTCAGGAACCGCCAGTTTCACGACACACTGTACCGGTGCAGTCACAATCGCTATCTGATCAAGAGCCTTACCATGCTGCACGACACCCTGATGCTTCTGGGCAGCAGCACCCTCAGCGACCCAGAGCGGGCCAGTGAAACTGTCCAGGAGCACAGGGCCGTGGTGAACGCGATCCGCGAACGCAGTCCGGCCAAAGCGGAACAGGCGATGTACCAGCACATTCACGCCGCACAGAAGTTGCGTTTGCGACAAATGTTCGAACAATGACCTGGCGCGGATACTGAGGTGCGCCTGTAACGCCACCGTATCCGCGAATCGGCCTTACTAGAGCTGAAACTCTTTGACGACGTCTCGCACCTGGCGCCCCCGGCCTTGCAAAACAGCTTTCAACATCTTGTCAGCCTTGGCGGCATCGACAAGCACGCACGCATTGGCCAGGAATTTCTCGATGATGTCACCCTCGGATATTGCACGGGTGCCTGCACCTTTGTTGACCGGAATATGCTCATAGAGCTCGGTTCCATCGCGCAATCTGACCGTCACCCCGCCTGAAAAGCTGACGGGAAAGCGGGTTTTGGGGTCCACCTGACACTGCACCCTGCGAGTCAGGTGACGGATCGCCTGATCGCGGATGGTTTCCTGAGATAGCTCCTTAAGCCCAAACATGCCTTTCAAAAGCCCGACTGCCACGCCGTACTGAACGCTGAATTTGGCCTCATAGTCCGTAGAAACGTTCTGCTTGGCTTGAGCAGGCTCGGCAACGATGTGAAATGTGGGCTCGGCAAGCCAGGCCGTGACTGATTCAATCTCATCGATTCGACCCGCTACCTGCGCATGTAGATTGATCGCAGCTTCAACGCAGCCGTGATTGAAATGGCAGATCGGATATGGCTTGATTGCGGTGTCAAGCATGCTCCATTGCCGGCCCAGTCCTTCAACAATCTTGTCTGGCAGAGGCTGCGTGTCATGAAGGTGTGTCTCGTACAGACCGAACTTGCCCTCATAAGGACGTGAGGGTGCTACAAACTTTGCCTGCGCCATATAGGCTGCGGTGATACCCGACAAGGCACCCCAGCCGGGATGCATCCGCTTGGTCCACGCCCCCTCCTCCAGGAAAACCTGTACCCCTGAAGCCGTACTCGCAGCAATCCCCTGGGCGGCGCTCAAGGCCTGTGCGTCGAGCCCGAGAAGCTTGCCCGCCACCAAAGCCGCACTGAAATGTGAAACAACACCGGTGGCATGAAATCCGACATGATGAAATCCGCCCTGTACCGAAGCGCCGATGCGAATCGCTGCCTCCATCCCCAGGATATAGGCGCGCAACATCTCGTCCCAGCTCACATCAAGGTGCTCGCCCATGGCCAGGGCGGCTGGCAGACTGGCGACCGAAGCATGGATGATGCTGGCCGGATGCGTATCGTCAAAATCAAGACCGTGCATCAACAAACCGTTGATCAACGCTGCGTCTCTTGGGGCCAGACGCGTCGAGCTACCAAGCACCGAGCACTCCCCCGCACTCCCCGCGTTCGCTATTCCGGTCAGGCTTGGTGTGCAGAAGGCTTCAGCATGCGATGCCAGCGCGAGCCCAAGGGTGTCGAGCACATGCAGTTGCGCCTTCTCAATAGCCGCTTGCGGCACCTCATCAGGACCGGTGGCAGCTGCCCACTGCGCCAAGCTCATTGCCAGCGGCATCGCTCTGTGCGCGGAATTGTTCGGTTTTGTCTCCATGGCTTTCTGTCCCCAGTTCTGGAAATTTATTGCGTTTACGTATTCTTTGTTATTCAATAGTATACGAAAGTATAAAAATATAAAACAGAGGATCTACAAGGCAGCCAGATGCTCTGGCTGCCGATTTGGCAGCACCCTTTGAACACAATTTCAACAGGAGACAACATGAAAAGAACCCGTGCAACCGCCCACAACGCTACTCGCCGACAGTTACTAATTGGCGCAACCCTGGCCAGTGGCCTGGTCGCTCTGCCTGGACTGGCTGGTGCAACGACCAACGCTCCTTCAGGAAAGCCTTTCAAGATCGTCGTGCCGTTTCCACCGGGAGGTACCGTTGACACGGTCACGCGTCTTTTGTCGACCCCGTTCTCGGATGCAATCGGTCAAACTGTCATCGTGGACAACCGCGGTGGTGCGGGTGGCACCATCGGTGCACGCTATGTGTCTCAGGCCGCACCAGATGGGCAGACCATTTTGCTCACGGCTTCCAACCAAGTGATCAATCCCCTGATCCTGCGCTCTGTTCCCTATGATCCAGTCAAAGATTTCACACCGATTTGTTACATTGGCTACGTACCGCAGCTCGTGCTTGTCAAGTCTGATTTCCCGGCAAACACCTTCGAAGAGTTTGTCAGCATGGCCCGCAGCAAGCCAGGAGAATTGACCTGGGCGACCAGTGGTCTAGGCACAGCGGGACATTTTGCGGAGGAGCTGATCAAGATGCAGGGCAACCTTCAGATGAATATCGTGCCTTATCGAGGGGGTGGTCCCGCCCTGATGGATCTGATTGCCGGACACGTGACCGCGATGGTTGAGCCAGTACCATCTGCCATGCCGCACGTGCAGTCCGGGCGTCTCAAAGTTCTGGCTGTCACTAGCCCACAACGCGCAGCGTCATTGCCAAACGTTCCCACGGTTGCAGAAAGTGGTATGCCGGGTTTTGAACTTCCGTCCTGGTACGGCATCTGGGGTCCCGCCGGCCTGTCAGAAGAAACTACGAACAAGATTTACCAAGGCATCAAAAAGGCACTGCAATCCGAAGATCTCACCAGCAAACTGAATGCGCTTTCGTTCGTCAGCGTTGCAGCCCCTCCTGCCGATTTTGAGAAATTCATTCGCACCGAGACCGACAAGTACGCAAAGATTGTCAAGACTGCCGGTATCGTGATCGACTGATCTTTGTGCTCTACGCGGATACGCTGGCTGGTGCTCGCGTAGAGCAAAATGAACAAGCTTTCCAGACATCAAGACAAACCCTTGGCAAAATGAGAACATAACTCGGGGAGAACGCATGACGACTCAAAACGACAGTCACCAAAGCATGTTCGAAGAGAGCCTTGCTCAACGTTTTACTGAGATAGCAACTGAGCGCACTGGACCGCCAGAGCTCAATGCCACGCTCATGGTTTCATTTGGTAGCGCACGCCGACTGGTGCAAATCCGCGACGGAATCCTCACGGTGAGTTCGCCCACATCTTTGATGATTGCCTGGGATGTGTCCATCAAAGGGGCGTCGGGTGCATGGCAATCTCTGTGGGCCGAGCTGCCCGAACCCGGAAGGCATGACATCCTCGCGCTGGCAAAACGCAATGAACTCCAGATTGAAGGTCGTCTTGAGATCTTTCTGGCTCATTTGCAATTCTTTCGCGAGATTCTGACAGGACCTCGTCCGCCTGTGGTCGAGTCATCCTCGTTGTCAGGGGAGATTCCCGAAGGCGAGATTGAGCCTATCGTGGGTCGCTACATCAGCACCCGGATCGGGGGTAAGCGCTGCCGCATCTATTTCGAGCAAGCCGGCCAAGGCATACCACTCGTTTGCCTGCATACGGCGGGC
The DNA here is from genome assembly GCA_964491995.1 of uncultured Orrella sp. Taxonomy (GTDB): domain Bacteria; phylum Pseudomonadota; class Gammaproteobacteria; order Burkholderiales; family Burkholderiaceae_B; genus Algicoccus. The sequence goes on along the minus strand of CAZBIN010000013.1, from coordinate 22,042 downwards.
GCTGACGCCCGACAGTACCGGCACATGCTGTGTGATCCCGAGATCACGGCACATTTCCGGGTGATCGCCTTCGATATGCCAGCACACGGCAAATCCTATCCACCGGACGACGATTCCGGACAACCATACCAGCTCACCACTGCGCGCTATATCGAGACAATTCTGGCGTTTTGTGATGCACTCAAACTAGACAAACCTGCGCTGATCGGTTGCTCGATCGGCGGACGTGTCGTGCTTGAACTGGCCCGCGCGCACGCCGAGCGGTTTCAGGCTCTGATCGGAGTCGAGTCAGCCGACTACCAGCAGCCGTGGTACGACACCGCATGGTTGCACCGCGGCGATGTTCACGGTGGCGAGGTATGTGCAGCGCTTGTCGCAGGTCTTGTCGCGCCACAATCACCCGCACAATACCGCCGTGAAACTCTATGGCAATACATGCAAGGGGGTCCCGGTGTTTTCAAGGGCGACTTGTACTTCTACAGGCAGGACGCGGATCTGCGGGGCAAGCTTGGCAACATCCGAACCGATCAATGCCCACTCTTTTTGCTAACCGGCGAATACGATTTTTCGTGCACACCAGAAGACACAGAGCGGACCGCAAAATCGATCGCAGGTGCGCAATACACCCGTATGGAACACCTTGGACACTTCCCGATGAGCGAGAACCCCCACAAGTTTCGCCAGTACCTGATGCCAGTTCTAGCGGCGATACGTCTGCAGCAGAATCAACAGCAAACCTCCTGAAAATATCTGCACGGCGTAAGCCCGGGTCAACTTCCGCACAACAGAAAAAGGAAAATACATGTCAAATTTCAAAACCATCGGATTCATCGGTGTGGGTGTCATGGGTGAGCCCATGTGTCGACATCTCGCCACAAAAACCAAGATTCCCGTGATTGCCTATGACCGGGATCCTTCGGCATTGCAGCGCCTCGCCCAGCATGGCGTGCGCAGCGTCGATCAAATCACGCTCGCCCAGCAGGCCGACATCATTTTCCTCTCGCTGCCCTCTGGCGAAGTCGTCAGACAGGTCGTATTAGGTAAAGCAGCCGACGGTTCGGACGGCCTGCTCAGTGCCTGCCACGCGGGTCAGACGATCGTCGACCTGAGCACGTCGCCTGCCAGCCTGGCACGAGAGTTGGCTGCAGCGCTTGCGGTGAAAGGTTTGCAGTTCGCTGATGCGCCGGTTATGAGAACCCGTTCGGCTGCTGAAGCGGGCACCCTGGCCGTACCAGTTGGAGCCAGTGATGAACTGTTCAAGCTGATCGAACCCCTGATTGCAACCTTCGCCAGCGACATCACCCATGCCGGTGACGTCGGGTGTGGTCAGGTGGTCAAGATCCTGAACAACATGGTGGTGTACGAAACGGTGCTTGCACTTTGCGAAGCCAGAGCGATCGGTGCGCGCTCCGGTGTTGCACCTGACAAACTCTTTGCAGCGCTCGCGACAGGCTCTGCAGACAGTTTTGCGCTTCGAAACCACGGCATGAAAGCCATTGCTCCCCAGCAATTTCCCGAAAAAGCGTTTCCAGTGTCGTACGCACGCAAAGACCTGCTGTACGCGGTTCAGCTGGCGCAAGAAGTCGGCATCGATGCCACAGGCGCAAAAAACCTGGTGAAGTGTTTTGATGCGGCAATCGAGGCAGGCCATGGCGACAAATACGGGCCAGCAATCTCGCTGGTCTTCGAGGCTCAGAAGCGTCCTGACTGACGGTGGTCGCTGACAGCGCGTTGTCAGCCACTGTTGCGGCAAACCTCTCACGACCCAGACCCTGATGCAATCGGGAACTGGGTCGTGCAGCATATGTGCTAGCGCGAGACTGGGTTCAACCGGTAGACACGTTCTGCTGTGTCATGGAAAAGCGCGGCCTTCTCATCCGACGATGCATCTGCGGCAATACGTTTGAAGGCATTCCACAGCACATGGTAGCTGCCGACGGATCGGTCAACCGGAAAATTGCTTTCAAACATGCAACGATCCGCCCCGAAAAGATCAATACAGGTCGTGAAATCTGGCGCCCACACATCAGCAAGCTCTCTGGATGATGGCGGCGTCGTCCTGCCCGAGAAGTCATAGCCAAAAACAGCCGTTCCAAGCCCGCCAAGTTTCATGACGACATTCTCGCACCCAGCTAGCAACCTGATACTTTTCAGCCACTCCTGTCGCGCCAGACTGGGTTTGTCTTTGTAAGGCCCGACACCAAGCAGACCACCGATATGGTTCACAATAATCTGCGTCCCGGGAAATGCACGGGCAAGGTCAACAACCTGATCGAGTTGCTGATGGTACGTCCAGGAATCAAAGGACAGGCCATGGCGCTCGAGGCAGGCAAAACCCAGCCGAAACTGCGTGTCCAGTAGAATATCTGGCAGTGCTCTGCTGAGCACACCATGCCGGAAATCTGGATGTCGGGCTGCGGAGTAACGTATTCCTCGGAGTCGTCCCTGCCCCGCCTGCACCATCTCGGCCAGTACAGCACTGACGCGATCCCCCAAAGCCAGATCGGCATAGCCAACGATACCAGCCGCGATCCCTGCGTCTTGCTTGTGCTGCGCCAGCAATGACTGAGTAATAGCCACTACCGTCTCGACTTCCCCCACCGGTTTAAACGCATCTGGCCCTATGTTTCGGTATCCGTATCCGCACTGAATATAGACCGTCGCCTGAACACGATGCCCTGTGCGCATGTCGCCGAGCAAGTCCTCACCCAGGTAGCCACCCCAGTGATCAGAAAAATGATGGTGCGCATCAATGATTGGAAGCTCAGGCTCGATGGTTTCTTCTATCAACGAGCTGACCCACTCTTTGCTCTTGTGCACCTGCTGTATGACTGGCAAGTCATCGGCCGGGCGATCACTGGTAATCGACATATCACCTCACGGTTCTAAACATATCTACAAAATTTCATACGCCCAGATAGGCCTTGCCGATGTCAGGATTCTCCAGAAGCTCCTGACCACTGCCCGACAGAACAATCTCACCATGTTCAAGTGCGTAAGCCTGGTGCGCCAGTCGCAAGGCCAGACGTGCATTTTGCTCAACGAGAATAATGGACATGCCTTGCTCTTCGTTCAATCGCTTGATTGCCAGAGCAATATCAGCAACCACTTTTGGTGCGATACCCAGGGATGGCTCATCGAGCATCAGTACACGTGGGCGTGCCATGAGTGCCCGACCAATTGCCACCATCTGCTGCTCACCGCCCGACAAAGAGCCAGCCAGCTGGCTCTTGCGCTCCTCAACTCGGGGAAACAGGCTGTAGACAGCCTTGAGCGATTCATCAATTTTGGCGCGTGAGTGCACGCTGTATGCGCCAACCAGTAGATTGTCCAGCACGGTCATGCGCCCAAACAAACGTCTGCCCTCGGGAGACATTGCCACACCAAGTTTGACCCTGCTTGAGGCCGGGGCTGCCTGTATCTCTTGACCCTCAACGACAATCTGTCCGGCACTCGTGGGCACCAGTCCCATCAGCGCATTCAGCGTCGTGCTCTTACCTGCACCGTTGGAGCCGATCAGTGCAACAATCTGCCCCCGATCAAGCTGAAAACTGATGTTTCGAACAGCTTGCAAAATCCCATAGCGCACACAAAGACCTTTGACTTCAAGCATGGGCATAGTCGGGTGCTCCAAGGTAAGCTTCAATCACGGCTGGGTTCTCCCTGATCTCGCCAGGCGTGCCTTGAGCAATCTTTTGCCCATGCGCAAGCACAAAAATGCGTTCACAAAGCGCCATGACAATGGCCATATGATGTTCCACCAACAGCAGCGTCATACCGTATTGCTGCTGCAGCTTGCGCAGCAGATTGGTCAGTTCATTGCATTCTTCATGGTTCAATCCAGCGGCCGGCTCATCCATGAGCAACATGGTTGGGCGCGACGCCAGCGCGGCTGCAATACCCAGCTTCTTCTGCAATCCGTAGGCCAGGGACCCGGCGGGCGTGTCGCGCCACTTTCTCATGTCCACGATGCCAAGAATCTCGTCGATTTCCTGCTCCAGCAAACTTGCCGATATCAGTCCCTCAGTACGCCCCATGAGCTGCCGAACGGTGGAATTCTGAATCCGCGACAACAGGCCGCGATAAATATTTTCAGCGACAGAAACGTCCGGGTAGGTTGAAGTCGACTGAAATGTTCTTCCAAGCCCTGCGGCGACCACCTGATTTGGAGGTTTGCCCGTGATATTGCGTCCGTTGAAAACCACACTTCCTGAGGAAGGCGCCAAAGTGCCACTGATGACGTTGAACGCCGTCGTTTTTCCCGCACCGTTGGAGCCAATCAACCCGACAATTTCACCTTTGGCAACTGAAAAATTCAGGTCTTTGACGGCTGCCAGTCCACCAAAATTACGGCACAGGTCCTTGACCACCAGATAATCGTTACTCATGCCTCACCTTTCTTGATTCGACGCAAACGAGCACCTACGCCTGCGAGCCCCTCGGGCAGAAAGCGCAAGATCAGAATCAAAGCCGCTCCGTAGAAAATATGCTGTGTCTGCACAGCTCCGCGAAAAAATTCAGGCAATGGTGTGAGGATCAGCGCTCCGACCAGAGGCCCCCATTTGCTGCGTCGCCCGCCAATCACTAGCATGGTGATCAGACTGACGGAAATCGAAAGATTGAATGATTCCGGCGAGATGTAGCCGATGTAGCGCGCCATCAGCACACCACCGAGCCCTGCCAGTGCGCAGCCCATGACAAACGCCAACAACTGCAAACGGTAGACGCTCAGTCCTGTTGACTCGGCCAGAGAGGGGTTTTCGCGAACAGCGTCCATGGCCTGCCCCATCGGCCTGCCATAAAAATACAGCATCAGTAACAGGGAAGCGACCGCAACGCTCAAGGCCAGCCAGTAAAAGCTAAGGCGAGTCTTGAAAACATACCCCAGCAACTCGACAGGGCCAATACCGGAAATGCCGTTCGCACCACCGGTAATGCCAGCCCAGTCCAGCAAAACGAGTCGGGTCAGTTCAGCAAATGCAAATGTCACGAGAACGAAGTAAACCCCCGTGAGCCTGAGGATGACCGATCCAAGCAACAAAGCACACACCGCGGCTGCGACCACGCCCACCAGAGCTGAACTCACGACACCCAGCCCAAGCATGCTTGAAGAGAGCACCGACGCGTAGGCACCGATAGCGACAAACGCGGAGTGCCCGAAAGAAAGCTGCCCGGAACGCTCGATGATCGACAATCCATTGACGATCAAAACGTTCAGGCAGGTCAGCACTGCCAAGTGAATGACATACGGTCCGGACAACAGTGGAACGGCAGCAACAGCAGCCAGTATCAGAAAGGGCAGATAGCGGCCGAGCCCGTGACTGCCATTGCCATTTCGAGTTGCAATAGCCGTCATCTCAAGTCTCCCCTTTGCCAAGAATACCGCGTGGCATGAACACCAGCATCAACATCACAACCAGGAAAATAAGCATGTCAGCGGTGCTGCCACTTAGAAACAGGCTGGCGTAACTTTCTATCAGCCCCAGAGCCAGACCTGCGACGGCTGCTCCCGGGATGCTTCCCAGCCCACCGAGGATCACGACCATAAAGGCCTTGAGCAACGGTGTCGAACCGATGAACGGAGACACAGAAAACAGAGGTGCCATCAGCGCGCCCGCAATCGCAGCCAGACCCACTCCGACCCCAAAACCCAGGGGGTAGTAGATACGGGCAGAAATGCCTTGTATGGATGCAATCTTGAAGTCTTCCACAACAGCGCGCAATGCACGACCCGATCGGGTTCTTCTCAAATAGAGATAGAGCAGCACCAGAACACCCAGGGCGAAGCCAACGACGTAGAGTCTGGAGTTCGGCACTACCAGACTTCCGACCTGGGTCGTGCCCTGGGCAACTGCGGGAACGGATAATGGATCTGGACCAAAAATGATGAGTGCCAGATTCTGCAGAATCATCGTCAAGCCGATCGTCACGATCATGCCATTGAGCTCATCGCGACGAAAGGGTTTGAGAATCAGCCACTCGATCAGGCAGCCCAGCACGATCGCCGCTGCAAACGCCAGACAGACGGCAGCAAGAAATGGCAATTGCAGATGAACTGTAAAAACATACGCGGCAAAGGCTCCGAGCATATAGAACTCACCATGCGCGAAGTTCACCATGCGCATGACGCCAAACACCAGCGTAAAACCCACAGCCATGAGCAGATATAACAACCCCACGATCAGGCCGTTGATCGTTGCCTGTCCAAGCAATACACCGTAATCCAAGACCGCTCCCCTTTATGGAATCAAACAAAGACCGGGATCACTTACACCCGTCGAGCGTGCACTTGGCGCGAATAATCTCTACACCATCCTTGATCTCAGCCACATAGAAAGGAACTTCCAGTTGCTGGTTGCTGCCGTAGGCTTTCTGACCAGTCCAGTTCAAGGTTCCAAGCGAACCCTGGAAGTCTTTGAGTTTGACCAGTTCATCGCGCACTTTCTTGCTGTCCGCGACTGTTCCTGCGCGCTTCATGGCCTCGAACATCATATTCGTGGCGTCATAAAAAGACGGACTAAAGCCATTCATCGGCGACTTGTATTTGGCAGCGTAGGCATCCATGTAAGCCTTGGTTGCTGGCAGTGAGGGATCCAGCACCGAATGCACCAGCATGCCTTGTGTTGCAGCCTGCCCTGCCACGTTGACAAGATCTGCTGTGGCAGGACCGCCTGTGCGAATGATCTTGCCCTTGAATCCGAGTTCACGTGCCTGTTTGACAATCAGACCTGCCGTGGCGGGGGAGTTTCCATCGAGTTCGATCGCATCAATACCTCTGGCAAACATCCGGGTGAGCAAAGGCACGAAATCGACACGGTCACGCTCAAAGAACTCCTTCTGCATCTGTGCACCCGCCTTCTTGTAGGATGCCTCGAGATCCTTGGCGATGGCCTGACCTGACTCGTCGTTGGGGAATAATCCACCCACGTTCTTGACACCCTCGTTCTTCACAATCCAGTCAATTTGTGGCTGAGAGAACTCCGCAGTCGTGACGACAGCGCGAAAGCTGAAGGGCTTATCCGCAGACAGCGCTTTGGGTGTGAAACCCATGGTGACAGTGATCACATCATTTTTTTCGGTGATCGGCTGCACGGCCAGTGCTGGCGCTGAACCAAGAGGACCGATGACGTATTTGATATCGTCCTGAAACACCATCCGGTTGGCCACAGTGACGGCCTCGTTGGCCTGGTATTTGTCGTCATAGGGAACGACCTGAACTTTATAGCGCTTGCCACCGACTTCCAGACCACCCGCGGCATTGACACGGTCAGCCGCAAGTTCAGCTGCATTCTTCATGGCCTGGCCCCAGGCCGCTCCAGGCCCCGACAAAGTGACCAGAGCACCAATTTTCAGGACATCCTGTGCCATGACCGCATGCGTGGCCATTGCACCCGTAAGTCCGAGTGCCATTACGATTTTTTTAATCTTCATTGTTGTCTCCTGTATGTCATTGACGAAGTTTGCACTGGCATTTAGTGCTTACATATCGAATTTTGGATTCTTTTGTATACCAGTGAATTCTATTCGATTTGCCTGACAACATCGTCAGTGATTTCCCTTAGAACCCGGCCTCCATTACGACAATGTCATTCCCTCAAGGACTGTGCGCATTCATTCGCAATGCCTTTACGCGCGGTCTTTCAGCAAAAAGGATCACGTTTTTGTGCCTTCAATTGACAGGGATCTCGTGAGCAAATCCGATTCCGCGAAAGGGCTTTGCGAGCGTCGTCTGCCGCTACGTCGAAAAATGAAAGCAGCACCTTGCTGTCAGATCTCACTTTGCCGCTTCGATCAGAGTCCGCAAACCCAAAAACCTGATGCCTGTGCAACCATTCCCGACTAGAATCCGCCTGATAGGAAGCTGGTTGATCTGATGTCAATCCACTGGGGTGATGATTCAGTCGGGGCGATGACCATCCGTTTCCTGACCCGTCCCCTTTTAATGAAAAGGTCACGAAGAGATGCTTTCGATTTTGCGTGCTATTACGGCCTCAGTCCTGATGATCGTTGGCATAGCGGGCTGTACCCCACTTGATACAGGTCAATCGTTCAACACACCCACAGGTAAGGCGGATGTCATCATCCCTAACGCATCCAAGGTCGAAGTTGCCGATAAAATTACCAATGCCATGCTCTCGGCGAATTTTCTGCTCGAATCGCGCGATCCGGAAATCAACGTGCTGACGTTCGTACAACGACCTTCAGACACATGGCTTTTCCGCTACACCTACAACATCGTGAGCCATCCGCCCCAAGGGGTTCGTGTCGTCACAACCATCAGTCGAATCATGAACCCGGGACGCAGGGATCAGACAGTCACGGACCTCAGCCGCGGGTCTGCTGAGGCCGACAGCGCTTATAAATTTCTGACCCAGTTACGTGACAGTTATAGCCATCGTGAGGTCACGCCACCACCCGCGCGGGCAGGATTAGGAATGAGCATGAAGGATTACACCATCCTGTCACTTTCAGAGAATGGCGTGGCAAAACAGGCCGGTCTGCGGGTGGGCGATGTGATCCTGAAAATTGACGGTGAACCCACAACCGGAAATGAAATGAAAGACGCCTCGCGGATCAACGGAACACCCGGATCCACCGTCAAGCTCCTCGTGAAAAGGAACCAACAGGAGTTAGTCATCAACCTGCCACGTTGACAGGATCAGCCAGCTTGCGGGAGCGTTCGCCTGCTGCACCCGCCTGGCAGGCAGCACCACCACACATCAACCACGGAGGACTTGAGCACGCACTGCCTGGCC
>CAZBIN010000013.1:8592-13276 GCA_964491995.1 uncultured Orrella sp. | reverse complement strand
ATTCCAGCCCTGCAGAAGGCACCGCCACATATCGGCACGCAGGGCTTGAGCATGCCCTGCGCGGCTCAAGGTGATCTCGCGCGATCGGCTTTGCGGTCGTCTCCCCTACAATGACTCATTCTCGATGAATGACCTCAGCCACCGGGGTCAGATAACACCAGGCGTAAACAATGGATTCAATGAAAAAAGTCTATCTCATCTCCATGCTGATGGGCAGTCTCGAAGTGGCCCTCGTCACCCTCCTGACGTACCAGACATACACCCAGGCTGGCTGGTGGGGTCTGGCACTGCTGGCCTACTTCATATACTGTTTCATCATCGGAGCGAACCTCAAAACCGTGCTGACGCTTGCGATGACAAGCGTGTTTCTGATGATTGCTTACATCCAGTACGGGATTCTGGGCGCGATTGTCACGTATGTTCTGATTGTATTCGTCGCAGAGTTTTTACCCATACTTCGCAAAAAGCGCGATCTGACCGACCAGCAGCCTTGAAAAAAACCTTCTTCAAGAAATGGTTTGCATGGTGATGCGCATGGTTCGAAACTGCGAGGCGAATCCAGTTAAATAGGATGACAGACACATCCCGGCCCAGAAAGATGCATCCAGGACTCCGGATCAGCGGCATCATTGCGACAATCAGTTACATTCACTGGTTAGAGACTGCTCAAGATCTGGGCTTGGCCGATGGATCGGGGCGATAACCAAAAAGGGAGACGCTCATGGCACAGTCAATCCTTGTGGGTTGTGGTGCGGGGTTTTCTGGAGACCGCGTCGACGTTGCCCTGCCTGTGGTGGACACTTTGATTGAGCGCGGCGGACCTGCAGCCATCATTTTCGAGAATCTGGCCGAAAGAACGCTTGCCACAGCACAACTGGTCAAACGCACCAACCCCGACCTGGGCTATGAGCCATTGATGGAATTGGAGATCCGTCCTATCCTGGCCAAGTGCCTGACGCACGGCATCACGATTGTCAGCAACTTTGGTGCGGCCAATCCTGCTGCAGCTGCCAGAAGAATCCTCCAGATCGCCAAAGAACTGGGTTTACCCAGACCACATGTCGCTGTCGTGACTGGCGACGATCTGTCCTGCACCCGAGGCGTTGCTCTGCTCAAGCGCTATCTGGGTGAATCCTTTGATGAACAACGCTTTGTCTGCGCCAATGCATACCAAGGTTCACTCGAGATTGCCCAGGCAATCCACGCAGGGGCACAGATCGTGGTGACAGGACGTGTGGCCGATCCGTGCCTCACACTCGGTCCTGTCATGGCGCACTACGGATGGCGCGCAGATGACTGGAACCGTCTCGCGGGCGGCTCCATGGCAGGTCACCTGCTCGAATGTGGTGCGCAAGTGACGGGTGGATATTTTGCGGACCCGGGGATGAAAGATGTCCAAGGCATGGCAAACGTCGGCTTTCCAATTGCAGAGGTGTTCGAGGATGGTAGTTGTGTGATCACCAAAGCCAGCCATACGGGTGGACTCGTCGATGCACGCACCGTTAAAGAACAGCTGCTCTACGAGGTACACGACCCAGCCGCCTACATCACACCGGATGTTGTGGCCGACATCACTGAAGCCGATGTCATTCAGACAGGGCCCAACCAGGTACGCCTGACAGGCGTCAAAGGTCACCCCCGCACAGACACGCTCAAGGCCAACCTGTTTTTTGATGGGGGATGGTTCGGAGAAGGCGAAATTTCCTACGCCGGACCCAACGCCCTGGCTCGCGCCAGTCTGGCTCGCGATATCTTGCAAAAGCGTCTGGGTCATCTTTACCCAATGCGATTTGACCTGATCGGCATCAGTAGCGTCTTCAACGATGATGCAGGGCGACTGATTTCAGAGATTGAATCTGCGGCCCCCGACTTGCGCACCCAATGTGCAGACATACGGTTGCGCGTCGCTGCACAGCATGCCGAGCTTGCGCCCGTTGAAACTCTGTTGCGAGAAGTCACCGCGCTCTGGACTTGTGGACCAGCGGGTGGGGGTGGGGTACGCGTCAACAAGCGTCAACGTCTGTCAACGGCCTCATGCCTGATCCGGCGTGACCAGCTACCCGCACATTTTGAGATTTTGTAGAACTGCCCTTTCGTATCTGTTTTATGAGGTCCAAATGAAGCCCACCTTTCTCTATGACCTTGCCCATGCCCGAACCGGTGACAAAGGCAACCGCGTCAACATCAGCCTCATCGCTTACAGAGAGCAGGACTACGAGCGTCTGGTCGCAGAAATCACGGAAGACAGGGTTGCACAACACTTTGCCTGTCGACGTCCCACCCGGATCAAACGCTACCTTCTACCCCGCCTGCACGCGATGAATTTTGTTCTGGATGATGTGCTGGACGGTGGCGTGAACGACTCACTGAATCTGGATATGCATGGAAAGTCTCTGTCTTTTCATCTGCTTTCCATGGAGCTCGCGGGGATATGAGGCACCATCGGGCGACTACAACGCTATGCTTGACGTATGGTGAGCGTTTCGAATCAAAAGAACGTTTTGATGAAATCACGGTTCACCAGACAAGCGACGTCGACACGCCCTGACACGCAGAATCAGAAGAGACAAACAAGATTGAACCGATTGATTGACACTTATGGACGCAACATTGAGTACGTACGGATCAGCGTAACGGACCGCTGTGACTTGCGTTGCTCGTACTGTATGCCAGTGGGCTTCAAAGACTATCGAGAGCCGGCCAGCTGGCTAAGTTTCGATGAAATCACCCGACTGGCAAAAATTCTCGCGCAGTCAGGCACGCGTCGTATTCGCTTGACAGGGGGTGAGCCATTACTGCGCCGCAATCTGCCAGACCTGGTGCACCGCCTGCATTCGCAGGCGGGTATCGAAGACATTTCCCTGTCAACAAACGGGGTGCGCCTTCCCCGATTTGCCAAAGCGCTAAAACAAGCTGGACTCAGTCGCGTCAACATCAGTCTGGACAGCCTGCGCCAGGAAAAAGTCCTTAAAATCTGCGGACGTGATGTTTTAAACGAGATCATCGCTGGTATTGATGCTGCACTTGAAGCGGAGCTCAATCCGGTCAAGATCAACATGGTTCTGATGCCCGGTGTCAATGACGACGAAGTCGATGCCATGTTCGAATTCTGCCGCACCCGCGGTCTGACGCTGCGGATGATCGAAACAATGCCTATTGGTGACACCGCCCGGCAAACCGGTACGGCTTCTCTGCAACCCATACTTGAACATTTGCGAAAAGCTCACAATCTGATCCCGGTGATTGGAGAGCTGGGCGGGGGTCCGGCCCGGTATTGGCAAACTGAGGACGGAACAACACGCATCGGGGTGATTACCCCGATCAGCGAGCACTTCTGTGCGACCTGCAACAGAATCCGGCTGGCGGTCGATGGCACAATTTATCTATGCCTTGGTCAGGAACAACGTATCGAGATGCGTCAGATCCTTCGCGCTAATCCGTCTGATGACGAGCCGGTCATTCGTGCACTGCAACTGGGCATCAATCTGAAGCCCGAACGTCATAATTTCCTGGAAACCCCGGAAAAAATCATCCGTTTCATGTCACAGACTGGCGGTTAGAAGCCCTTCTTCCTTTTAAAAATATGTCACAGACTGCCACCCCTCGCGCTGCTATGCTGGATTTTGATGTGGCGCGCCAACAATTGCTTTCATTTGCGACGGTTATTGCCGAGACACAAACCGTTGCCTTGCTTGATGCAGTCAATCGGGTACTCGCACAACCGGTACGTTCACCAATGAATGTACCGGCATTTGCAAACAGCGCTATGGACGGCTACGCCATTTGTCCTGACGCAACCACAGAGCACCCGGTCAAGCTGCGCGTCACACAGCGCATTGCCGCGGGCGCGACCGGTACGGCACTCGACAAAGGTCAGGCGGCCCGAATCTTCACCGGTGCGCCTGTCCCTGAAGGCACTTTTGCAGTGGTACCACAAGAGAATGTCGAAGTTTTAGGGGGCGACATGATCTCTGTCCCTCATAACATTCCAGCCGGTGAGTTCGTGCGCGACAAGGGTGAGGATATCGCCCAAGGCAGCGAAATCTTGCACGCAGGGACACGCATCAAACCTGCCCATCTAGCGCTTGCCGCATCCGTCGGCATCACCCATATGCAAGTCCGCCGGCGCCTGCGCGTTGCGATTTTACTGACCGGAGACGAACTGACCGAGCCTGGCAAGCCCCTTGGACCTGGCCAGATTTACAACAGCAACCGTTACTGGCTGCAAAGCTTGCTGACTCAGCTAGGGTGCGAGGTGACTGATCCCGGTATCGTTCGCGATACACCAGCCGATACACGTGCTGCTCTGGATGCCGCGAGCCGGCAGGTCGATGTGATCATCACCTGCGGCGGGGTCTCGGTCGGTGAAGAGGATCACGTGCGTGCGGCTGTTCAGTCCATGGGACACATCGATCTATGGCAAATTGCCATGAAGCCCGGAAAACCGCTTGCCTATGGCAAAGTCCATGAAACAGATTTCATTGGTCTGCCTGGAAACCCTGTCAGTGCCTTTGTAACCTTCGTTCTGATGGGTTTGCCATTTTTACGAGCCCGCCTCGGACAAACATCCACCCTGCTTGAGCCTGCACCCATGATCGCCGGGTTTGACTGGCCAAAACCGGATCGTCGACGTGAGTTCATCCGGGTACGTCGCCGAAATGTGAGCCCAGGAGTCAGTGTGCTC
>CAZBIN010000013.1:894-8582 GCA_964491995.1 uncultured Orrella sp. | reverse complement strand
GACCGGGCCGGTCCTCCCTCGACCGTTGGATGTGACGATGCGCCGCTTTGCCCATTGCCTGATCCTTGTACTGGCCCCCAGCAGCGTGGCCTGGGCTGACGGACTGGTCGATATCGCTCCCGGCACCACGATCAAGGCAGGAGATACCGTGGCATACTTGCCGCTATCCGATCTGATTGAGTTAGCGTGATGACCTTGACAGTCCTTTATTTTGGGGAACTTCGTGAACAGATCAACCAGGCGCATGAGTCGATTGATCTGAGTGATGACAATCTGACGATCGAGGAATTGTTGGCATATCTGATAGCGCGAGGCGAGCCCTGGGCCTCTGCTCTGGGCTCGCAAGAGCCCCTGCGTATCGCCATCAACCAGGAAATGGCTGAGCGCACAGCGATGATTCCCTTGCGAGCGGAAGTGGCTTTCTTCAGACCAGTCACCGGAGGCTGAGGTGTCCCAAAGCAGACAACCATTCGAAGTCCGGGTTCAATCGCAACCATTTCAGGTTGGCGATGAATATGAGGATTTTCTCAAAGGCGACACTGCTGATGGCGCTGTCGCCTCCTTTGTCGGACGCGTTCGTGACCATAATGCAGGCGAGTCCGTTCAGACACTGGAACTTGAGCACTATCCTGGCATGACTGAAAAAGTCATGGCACAAGTCGTTGAACAAGCCAGACAGCGGTGGCCTGTTTCTGCGGCTCGTGTTGTACACCGGACCGGCAAGATGCAGCCTGGTGAAAACATCGTGATGGTGCTGACCGCAAGCGCACATCGACATGCGGCGCTTGATGCCTGCGCCTTCATCATGGATCACCTTAAAACTCAGGCCACCTTCTGGAAAAAAGAACAGACGCCCGAGGGCTCGCGCTGGATCAAAAGCCGCCAGTCCGATGACGCTGCGCGATTGCGTTGGGAAACAGACTCAGGACACACTGCGTGACGACTCATCTGACACATTTTGATGCGCAAGGACAGGCACACATGGTTGACGTTGGCGACAAGCCTTCGACGGCCAGAGTTGCAGTGGCCTCGGGCATCATTGAACTTTCACACATTTCATACCAGATGCTCGAACAGGGCGACAGCAAGAAAGGGGATGTGCTGGGGATCGCGCGCGTAGCAGGCATCATGGCCGCCAAACAGACCGGACAGCTGATCCCTTTATGCCATCCGATCGGTCTGACCCGGGTTGCAATCGAATTCGAACTTGATGCGGACCAGCGCCAGGTCAAGTGCACAGCTACGACACAGACAGTTGGTCAGACCGGAGTCGAAATGGAAGCGATGACGGCAGTCAGCGTGGCGCTGTTGACCATCTACGATATGTTGAAGGCGGTTGACCGTGCAATGGTCATCAGCCAGGTTAGGCTCGAAGAGAAACGGGGTGGAAAATCCGGTACCTGGAGACGGAACAATACACTTGATCGTGATGCCGGGTAACCTGAAAGGGGTAGAAAAAATCGTCACAACCCTACTAGAAAAAGGCTGACAACCGACTCGCGATGTGTCTGGATCGGAAGTCTGATGTGTTTCAGGCTACAAGCGCCTGAAGTGCGCTTTCATCATGAATCAGGATGCGCGGACCCTGAACCGTGATCAATCCATCAGCCACCAATTGTTTGAGTGAACGCGAGAAAGTCTCGGGTTGCAGACCCAGCTTGGAGGCAATCGCACGCTTGTGAAACTGCAATCGGGTCTGGTTACCGACTCTGGGTTGGCGCAACACGTACTCTGCCACGCGCTGAGCAGCAGACCGAAACGTCGCAGACTCGATGTCGCAAAGCAACCCCTCCATGCGATAACTCACCGAAGAAAGCAGACGCAGAGCCAACCCCGGAATCTTTTGAACCGCATCCGCAAGTTCTTGTTTCTCAAACGCCAGCAAGCGACACGGCACTAATGCCTGAGCAGTTGCTATCCATCGATGATCGGGCAAGAGGGCGCACTCCCCAAAAACATCTCCAGGATCCAGAAACTCGAGGATCTTTTCCTGCCCCGAATCCGAAGTAATGCTCAGCTTCAGGTGACCTGTGAGCATAATGTAAAGACTCTGCGCGGGCTGTCCTCGCTCAAAAAGCACTTCGCTACGCCTCAGTGTTCGACGTTGCGACACACTGGCAAGCCAGGCAAGGTGGGTACGACCCAGACCATCAAACAGCCCGATTGCAGGCAGAGACCCAGCAAGCGCAATATGTGCGTCCATTTCAAATAACCTTTGAGTATCGAACCATCGGTGTGCCCGCTCTCAGATATCTGTCAAATCGCATCGCAACAACCCGTGACAGAAACCGCCCTTTGGGCGTGATCTGAATGCGATTCTGGTCCACTTCAACCAGTCCATCGTTCTCAAGATCTCGCAAATTCTGCAATTCAAAGTCAAAGTAATTTTTTGAATCAATGCCCCAGCGCTGGTTCATTTGATCAAACACTAACTCTGATTGACAAAGCAATGCGTGAATGGCGTCGCGCCGGATCTCATCATCCTGGCCCATGACCAAGCCTCGGACCAGCGGAAGCTCATCACGTTGCAGAGCCTCGGCATACTCCTCTACGGTGCGTGCATTTTGCGCATAGACATGACCAACACGGCTGATCGCCGACACGCCCAAAGCAATCAAGTCACAGTCGGCACGCGTGGCATATCCTTGAAAATTTCTCTGCAACGTCCCCTGATCCATCGCCAGAGCCAGCTCATCATCAGGTAAAGCAAAATGATCCATCCCAATATAGACATAGCCTGCTTCTAATAAAGCAGTCACTGCCTGCTTGAGCATTGCCAGCTTTTCCGTCGCGGCAGGCATCTTGTCCGCATCAATTCTTCGCTGTGGCTTGAATCTCTCGGGTAAATGCGCATAGCTGTACAGGGCAATACGGTCGGGGCGCCAGCCGATCACGGTCTCAAGCGTGCGGGCCATGGTTTGCGCATTCTGATAAGGCAATCCGTAGATCAAGTCCATATTGATGGATCTGAAACCAAGTGCACGAGCCTGGGTTAGAACCTGCCCTGTCAATTCAACCGGCTGTATCCGATTGACAGCCTTTTGAACGTCATCGTCGACATCTTGCACGCCGATGCTCATTCGATTAAATCCATACTGACGGAGCAACTCCAGTGCGCCTTCCTGCATTCGCCGCGGATCAATTTCAATCGAACACTCAGCGTCAGGTGCAAAATCAAATGCGGCGTGCAACATATCCAACAGACGCTGCATCTGCGGGTTGGTGAGAAACGTTGGAGTACCGCCTCCGAAATGCAGCTGGCTGACAAGGGGATTGCAATCAAACAGGCGACGGATCAACGACACTTCGCGCTCGAGATGATCAAGGTAGTCATCTGCGCGGCTCTTGTGACGCGTCACAATCTTGTTGCAGGCACAGTAATAGCAAACGGTATCGCAAAACGGAATGTGCACATAAAGTGACAGGGGCGTCGAGGCGTCACCTGCACGACGTGCCTGAATCGCACTGACATATGCGTCAGTCACCGCTTGCGTCTGAAATCGATCTGCAGTCGGATAGGACGTGTATCGAGGACCGTGTCCATCGTGACGAGCGATCAGCCTGGAGTCAAACTCCAGCGGGGAAATGTGTGTGGGATGCATACCGTCAAGATATACCTCCGAGGATCCATCAGGATCACATCAGGATGCAAAACATTTGATCCAGGACAAGATGTTGATCCAATCATCTGGATGGACAGGATATTTTTGACTGCAAGACGGTCTGGCATGATCAATCACGGGTCGTTTCTTGTCTGCTGCGTCGCTCAAAAAGTGGATCCCGCTCTTGATCATCAAGCGGGACAGTCCACAAAAATTCTGAGCTGGTACTCGGGACGGGACTCGAACCCGTACGCCCGTAGGCTCCGGATTTTAAGTCCGGTATGTCTACCAATTCCATCACCCGAGCAAAGCAGAACTCACCAGAAATCGCCGTCTGAGAGGATCTCAGATTGTCGCAACAATCCTTAGGTGAGACTATAACTGAAGACGTCACTTACAGAAAATCCATTGCAAGCATCTGCAACCTGGGTCCTCGAGCTGCAGCCGATTTCGAATCTATATCCTCGCTGCGCTGGCCGATCAGAACTTACAGGCTATCGGGCTTGAGAGCAACGGTATGCCCAGTGTCTGCCCGGCGTCACGCTACCCGGAAAAGCGCCAGAAAATCCGGCTCGCTCCTGAGCAGATCCCGCATCGCGGCTGCAGAAACTGGCTTGGAGAACAGATAACCCTGAAACTGATCGCTATTGAGTTCACTCAGCAGGCGGGCTTGTTGCGCTGTTTCGACCCCCTCGACGACTACGGTCATCGACAGGTGATGCACAATTTCTATCACCCCGCGCACAATCTGAACGTCTGCGTCGTGGTCGGTCACATGAATGACAAACGACCGGTCCAGCTTGACTTTGTCAACCGGCAGGTTCTTCAGGTAACTTAAGCTGGAATAACCTGTACCAAAGTCATCTAGCGAAGTGACGATGCCCAGCGCCTTGAGTTTCGAGAGCTTCTTAACCGCATTCACCTGATCCTTCAGCAACATACCCTCGGTAATTTCGATCTGTAGCTGATTGGCTGGCAAACCGGTCATACCCAGAACACCTGTGAGCTGATCAACACAATCACTGCGTTGAAAGTAAGCTGGCGAAATATTGACCGCAACCGGCACACAATCAACCTGATCGGATGGCTGCATCACCCGCATGTCTTCGCATGCACGTCGCAACGTCCAGTTGGTCAAATCCACAATCTGCCCGGACTCCTCTGCGATGGGAATGAACTCTGCCGGTGAGATGAAACCTCTCGTCTGATGATTCCATCGCACCAGGGCCTCCATCCCGATGATCCTACCCGTACGAGCATCAACCAGCGGCTGATAAACCATGGCGAGTTCACCCGCATGAATCGCTTTCTTCAGTTCCTGCGACAAGAGCATGCGCAGCGCCGCATCTCGACCCAGTTGCTCGCTGTAATGTGCCCATGGATCGCTACCCTCACGTTTAGCCTCCAACATCGCCAGATCCGCCTCGCGTACCAGTTGCATCGGCTCGGCCAGCCTGGCGATCGGAGTGCTGGTCATGCCAATGACGGCTGAGACAGTCAACTGCTGCTCCTGGAGGTCAATCGGCGCTGACACAACATCCAGAACTTCCTGTGCCAGGTCGCTGAGTTGTTTATCATCCAGACCCGTCAAACACGCGACAAACTCGCCACCGTCCAGACGAGCCAGTAATGCCGCCTCTGGCAAAACATGTTTAAGTCGGGTCGCCAGCACAACGACCAGACGGTCACCCGTCTCATGACCCAGAGAGTCATTGATCAGCCGCAACCCCCTCATGTCAATGAACATAAGCGACAGGCGATGACCCTGCTGGAAACTGCGCTGACAAGCCTTATCAAGCTCGTACTCAAACATTCGCCGGTTAGGCAAATCCGTCAGTGGATCGTGCAAAGAACGCCTGCGTAACTCCTTGGCACGGAAGCGTGCCAGTTGCGCCAGTCGCTGACTCGTAGTGGCAAAAAATGTAAATGCCAGACCTATCAGCAGCAGCCCGGCAGGATAGAACGACAACCCGACACCCCCAGGCAACCTCTCTTTCCAGAACGTGACCTTGATGTCAAACATGCGTCCTGACACTGCAGTGGCACTTGCCACGGCCACAGGCGGCCTGTCGGTGGTTGTCTGTGTCCTGAAAAACCCAACACCATTGGCTTGTGCCTCAAAGCAGCACGGCGGTTCATCATCGACAAAGGCCCGTTCAACCAGAACCGACAGATCGACCGTCGCGACCACGAACTCTTGTGACCCGGACGGCTTGCCCAGAGGGGCCGCAATGAAAGCAATGTGCGCATGACCGGGAACCAGGCCTGGCGTTGACATCCGGGCCTGCCCTGCCTGACCCACCGACTCCAGAAACGACCAGAATGCTCTCTGCTTCATAGCGTTCTGAAGCTGCCCCTGGACGGCTGGACCATTCCAGATATCTGCGCCGAGTGTGCCGTCAGCGTTGACAAGACTGATCCTGCTGATCTCGTCAAGATCCTGAATATGACTCCTGAATTCCTGCTGAATCAACGCAACATTAGGCTCTGTCTCAAGACTGCGCCAGCGATCAGTCATGCGCTGCATCGATCCGATCGGTCTGTCAAAGGACATCTCCAATGCATTGCCGACCATCACAGCCCGTGTCTCCACATAATGCTGGCCTTGAGAAATATCGCGCTCGATGAGCAGATAAGCGCCCCCGACGCTCACCAGAGAGCCGAGCAGTGTCAGAGCGATGCTGGTGGCATCTGGTGGAATCAGTCCCTGACGAAAGTCCGGTACAGTCATGAAGACCAGAACTGCAGCCACAACCGTCAGCGCTGTGGCAATGTAGAGAAACGCGTCGCGCTCTCCATGCCAGCCAGCGATCGACGAATCAACATAATGGGCCGCAACAATCAGCCCAAGCACCAGGCACGCCCAAATTTTTCTCGGACCGGTTGCGGGCATGGTCATCAACATGGCAAAGGAGCACAGGATCAGAATCAGTGCCACGCCAGGTGACATCAACACAAAAGTCGATGCGGTCGTGTGTTCCAGCCTGAACGAACCGATCAGTCCGGCTATGCCGATCCAGAACACAGCAGGTGTCGCCACGAACAGAAACAGACGAATGAAGTTTTGCCACACCATATTACGTGGCCTGAAACCAGGGTTGGCAAAAAAATTGTTTGGCATTCGTTCGTCTGCTCACAGGAATACATTGCCAAGATACAGCCGCACCGAACCCTGGGGCAACGGCCTTATAGCCATTTTTCAGGGGCAATGTCGAACGCATTGGCATAAACGACTTCAAGTGCAATTCCGTGCGGACTACACGCTGGAATTGCCGAATCGATCTAACCAGGTTTCAGCAACAAACTCTTGCCAGGATAGGCGTCCGGGCACCCTCCGCACCCGGCATCATCCTGAACAAGATGGTGCGGAAATCAGCATCAATTCAATTAAATATACTTTAGTTTAACAAGGCAAGCAAAAGCCTTCTCCGATCGGGGGAGAAAGAATGACCCGGACACCAGACAGATCGCTTTCGTTTGCAAAGCTGACTCCCATGCCAGTGCTGTTCGATGTACCAACGAGCAATCGCAACTTGGGCACAAACAACTCCATAGAAGCAGCGCTCAGTTTCGCTCCCGGCAAACACAGCCCTCTCAGACTCAACCCGCAGTATGCGCTTCATCTGGTATCCAGCAACCGCTCATCAGACGTTGCGGGCAGGACTGCGCCTGCACCTGGGCACTGGTTTCCCAGCTCTCCTGATGGACAGATAGCCCGGCATAGATCCCGTAACCTTCACCGGTCGTGATCAAGCCTCGAGCGGCGATTCCCTCTCCTGCACGCAGACTGCCACCGGCAATAATCGCGCCCGAAGACCGGATACCCCAACCCGCATCAATGTGCATTGCGCACTCAATAGCGTCTGAGGCAATCAAGCCATGGCCGACGCTCAGGTGACCTTGCACGGTGACCGGCCCCATCACCTGAACGGACTTTCCACAACGAACATCTTCTGCCACCAAAAGCTCTCTGCCAGGTTTGAGATTGCCTGCCACCTCAACATTGCCTGTGCATTCCAAACCCCACTCCGAGTAAAGATCCGACTCACAGGTAAGAATTCCGTCAACCAGAATGCCCCAACCTGC
>CAZBIN010000013.1:0-884 GCA_964491995.1 uncultured Orrella sp. | reverse complement strand
AGCTCACCGACAACGTTGATTCCCGCTTCAACGCGAACCTGATCTCCAGCGATCAGGCCACTCTGAAGGCCCGGCTGGCAGCGATGCCCTGCCCTGACACCACCGGCAACATAAATGCCACCCCCCGTGCGAATCAACTGGTCGACCTCAACGCCACCGCGCACATGGAGCGTGCCAGCAAAAACTATTGCCTGCGCGTCCACATAGTCCAGTTCGCGTACCTCACTGGTCGGACCAAACTGATCAAGCAGCCAACATGCGTCACCCACTCGACCGTCCTCTACAAGCGCATCAAGTAGATCCTGGTAATTCCCTCCGTCCGCATAGTGCTTGACGAACCAGCGAAATCCATCCGCACATGGACGTTTAGCCTTAACAAATTTTTTTGTGAAATCCATGACTCTTCAATCCCCACCCTCTCGGTGAGCGAGCGCTCCCGATGCGTTGCTGGTCACATGCCACGAACCCCGAGGCCGTGCCAGACTCTTATCTCCCCGGACCTGAGGAGGCGAACTCTTGGTGTTGTTTGCCGTACGGGGTTGAGCGTTGCCGTTTGAACGTCAGTTCAGTGGCTGGCTGCCGACCCGCACGGCCTGAAAAAGCCGGGCGAGGAAAACCGCATCGCCAGCGCGACGTCTCGGCGCAGCAAATGACAAGGCTACGAGAGTATTAAGACTGATGAACTCGCGCACAGCTGGAGACAGGACGCTTGAGCGCACACGTCCACTGGCACCCGAAAACGGGCGCCAGAAAACACAGGGCGTCTCAGGAAGTACGTGTGCACCTGAAGTCATCGGAAGATACTTATGCAAGCAGCTTGGTGATGTACATGGCTCGATTGTATGCCAATCAGACCAGCAAAGTCATGACGGAGCATTCCATTT
>CAZBIN010000012.1:8812-32860 GCA_964491995.1 uncultured Orrella sp. | reverse complement strand
GGCTGGAGCACAATCGCCACTGGCGCTATCTTTATGGTCTGTGTTCTGGCGTTTCGCAAAGGCATCGTGGGCGAGATAGCCCATCGTCTGAAGATCCGCCTCTAGGCGATCCGTCCGCGGCAGATTGGTTTTATTGCGTCCTGAGCATCCCAAGCCTTGGTTTTTGGGGAATACCCTTGCTTGTTGTTTGCACAGCCGAACCTGACAATGTGTCATAAACATGTCACATTGGTATTCCACAATACGCAACGATGAAACCTGAAACATCCCATGCTGCGGTCCAGTTCTCACTCGTGCGTAAAGTCTGGGGCGCGACGACCGCCCTTCACACAACCGACTTGTCGCTTGCCGAAGGCGAATTCTCTGTTCTGCTGGGGCCATCCGGTTGCGGCAAGACAACGACGCTCAGACTGATCGCAGGTCTGGAGACTCCGAGCAGTGGGTCCATCCACATATTTGGCAAAGATGTCACGACAGTTCCCTCATCAGGGCGCGGTGTCTCGATGGTTTTTCAGAACTACGCACTGTTCCCACATTTGTCCGTCGCCGAGAACGTAGCCTTTGGCTTGCGGATTCGAAAGGTCCCCGCCACCGAGATCGAAGCGCGCCTCAAGCGCACGCTCGATATGCTCGGACTCGCCCAATTGCGCGATCGCAAGCCCTCGCAATTATCGGGCGGCCAACAGCAGCGCGTAGCGCTGGCCCGGGCTCTGGTCGCGGATGCGCGTCTTTGTCTGATGGATGAACCCTTATCGAATCTGGACGCAAAGTTGCGGCAGTCCATGCGCGAGGAGCTGCGAGCCATTCAGCAAAAACTCGGACTGTCGGTGGTCTACGTGACCCACGATCAAACAGAAGCCATGACCATGGCAGATCATGTCGTATTACTCAAAGACGGCAAGATTGAGCAGCAAGCCACGCCGAGCGTGATTTATCAACAACCGGCATCCCTGTTTGCCGCGCAATTCATCGGCAGCACCAAGATGAATATTCTGACGCTGGAACATGGCAAGCTCGCAGGTCTGGACATGGATCTCAAGGCACCGCCAGCAGCCAGATACCTGGGCATCCGTCCTGAAGACATTCATTTTGATGGAGCCGTGCCAACCACTATTAAAAGCACCGAGTTCACCGGCGCAGACCTGCTGATGCACTCCCAAATCGGGGGACAGAACCTGACGGTTCGAGCCCCTGGAAAGTCCATCGTGAAACTGGACGCTCACCTCAACCTCGGATGGCACACCTCGGATCAGCACTGGTTTGATGCCGATGGTCTGCGCATACATACCTCAACGGAGAACCTGTCATGAAGAAACTGCTTGGCGCAATTTCAATTGCTGCCACAGGCCTTTGCCTGAACACAGCTGCCACGGCCCAGACCGAAGTCACTTTTTACTTCCCTGTCGCCGTGGGTGGCCCCATCACCAAAATCATTGACGGCTATGCCGCCGATTTCAATAAAGAAAATCCAGCCTACAAGGTCACGCCTGTCTATGCTGGCACTTATCAGGAAACGATCGTTAAAGCACTGACCGCCCACAAATCAGGCAAACCACCGACCGCAGCGATTTTACTGTCGACCGATACATTCACGCTGATTGACGAAGACGCCGTCGTGCCGATTGACAACTTCATCAAGACAGAAGCTGACAAGACCTGGCTCAATGGGTTTTTCCCTGCTTTCATGGCCAACGGTCAGATTAACGGCAAGACCTGGGGCGTACCTTTTCAGCGATCAACCGTTGTGATGTACTGGAATAAGAAGGCGTTCAAAGAGGCGGGTCTTGACCCGAACAAAGCACCCGCGAACTGGGCCGAGATGGTCAGCATGGGTGAGAAACTCACCAAACGCGATGCCAGTGGCAACGTCACCCAGTGGGGTATTCAGGTCCCGTCCAGTGGCTTTCCATACTGGCTGTTCCAGTGCTTCACCACGCCCAACAACACCTTGCTAGCCAATGCAGAGGGCAATCAGGTCAAGTTTGACGATATCAAGGTGATCGAATCCCTGCAGTACTGGATGGACTTGTCGCAGAAGTACAAGATCCACCCCCCAGGCGTTGTTCAGTGGGGCACCACGCCCAGAGACTTCATGGAAGGCAAGGCTGCCATGATCTGGACGACCACCGGCAACCTGACCAACATCCGCAACAACGCGCCGTTTGACTTTGGTGTGGCCATGATCCCGGCAAACCTCAGAAGCGGATCTCCCACGGGCGGTGGTAACTTCTATATCTTCAAAAAGGCGGCAGCGCAGGAGCAACAAGGCGCTTACGAGTTCTCCAAGTGGCTCACCCAGCCCGCACGTGCTGCGCAGTGGAGCATTGACACGGGATATGTCGCTGTTTCTCCAGCAGCCTATGAGACCGAAGTTCTGAAGAAGTACGCAGCAGAATTCCCGCCCGCACTGGTTGCGCGTGATCAACTGAAGCACTCTGTCGCGGAATTCTCCACCCATGAAAACCAGCGCGTGACCAAAGCATTGAATGACGGACTGCAGGCTGCTCTGACCAATGCCAAGACAGCGCAGCAGGCAATGAAGGATGCCCAGGCTGAAGCGGACCGCATCTTGCGGGCGTTTCGTTGATCTTCAGGCGTAACCTTGCATGCCGTGGAGCCCCTGTGACCCAGGGGCTCCACGGCATGTATAAGCGGCACTGACTCATGAACGCCACCACACGCCAGATCCAGGCCTATCTGCTACTGCTGCCTGCCTTCATATTTCTGGTCAGCTTTACCCACTTTCCGGCTGTTGCCAGTCTGATAGACAGCTTCATGTCAACACCGCGGGGGTCGAGACCCGCGGTGTTTGTGGGTCTGGATAACTACCAGGTCATGATTGATGACCCCGTCTTCTGGCAATCCATCAGAAACAACCTCTGGTTCGCGCTGGTCACTATCCCTGCATCGATGGCCATTTCGATCTTCATGGCCATCTGGGTCAACGACAAGATCATGGGTCGGCAGTTTCTGAGGATGTCGTACTTTCTGCCAACCGTCATGCCGATGATTGCTGTGGCGAACATCTGGATTTTCTTCTACACGCCGGATTACGGTCTGATTAATCAGGTGCTGCAAGCCTTGGGATTTGGTAGCCAGAATTTTCTGGGCGACCCATCTCTGGCGCTGATGTCAGTCACCATTGTTGCGATATGGAAGGAAGCCGGCTTTTTCATGATCTTCTACCTGGCGGCCTTGCAGACATTAAGTCCAAGTTACCGTGAGGCGGCTCAGATCGAAGGGGCCAGCAAGTGGTACTTCTTCTGGCGCATTCAATGGCCATTGCTGATGCCTACCACCGTATTCGTGCTGGTCAACGCTCTGATCAATGCATTCAGAATGGTGGATCACATTTTTGTGATGACCAACGGGGGTCCCAACAACGCGTCCGCCCTGCTGTTGTTCTACCTATACGAGGTTGGGTTCAAGTTCTGGGACCGTGGCTACGCCTCGGCACTCACGATCGTGCTGCTGGCCATTCTTGCCCTGGTTGGACTGCTCCAGTTCTTCCTGCTCGACAAACGGACACACTATCGATGAGCACGCACAAACTCGCCAGTCGTCATTACGCCCGACTCGACCAGCGTGGCTTACTCGAAACGTTGGGCGCCTGGCTGCTCGGTCTAGTCTGGATCATGCCGCTGCTGTACGCGCTTTGGGCGGCATTTCACCCGGCACAGTACGCGACTCAGTTTGTTCTGTCAGCGCCACTCACACTGGAAAATTTCTATACGGCCTGGAACGCAGCACCATTTCCAACCTACTACATCAACACCATCCTGCTCGTCACCATCATTCTGTGCATGCAACTGGTTCTGTGCACGCTGGCTGCTTACGCATTTGCGCGCTATGAGTTTGCCGGACGAAATGTTTTGTTCTCCCTGGTCCTGGTCCAGTTGATGGTGATGCCAGAAATTCTCATCGTTCGCAACTACCAGACACTGTCGACACTTGGTCTGGTTGACACACTGTTCGGTATCGGATTGCCTTATTTTGCATCAGCATTCGCGATATTTCTGTTGCGCCAGACCTTCAAAACCATCCCGCAAGAGCTCGTAGAGGCTGCGCAGATGGAGGGCGCCTCCATGCTGCAGATTCTGCGCCATGTCTACATCCCACTGGCCAAACCGACTTATCTGGCTTTTGGGCTCGTTTCCATCAGCCATCACTGGAACAACTTCCTCTGGCCGCTGGTGGTCAGCAATTCAGTCGAGTCCCGTCCGTTAACCGTGGGTTTGCAAGTGTTTTCATCAAGCGATCAAGGGATTGACTGGTCGATCATCACAGCTGCCACGTTGCTGACGGCTGCACCACTTCTCGTCGGGTTTCTCATTTTTCAGCGACAATTTGTTCAGTCGTTCATGCGAGCGGGTATCAAATAAGACAAAATACAGACAAGGGGGGCAAAGACGCCCCCCTCAAGACGCTTACTTTCTTACTCATGACAGAAGGACCCAATCGAGGGTCCTTCTGTCATTGACAAACAGCCAATCGAGTCTCAATCAAGCTGGATATTGGCATCTTTAATCAGCTGGGACCACTTGCTACTCTCATTGGCAAGAAATACGCCAAATTCCGCCGCAGTGCTAGGGGCAGCCTGGGATCCCTGCTGCAACATACGCTCACGCACTGCGGGATCATTCAGAGCTTTCTGCAGCGAGGCATTCAGGCGTTCCACAATCTGGGGATTCATGCCAGCCGGGCCTACCATCCCGTACCAAGTCGAAAGGTCATAACCAGGAACACCCCCTTCGGCCACGGTCGGAATATCAGGTGCGCCCTCGAACCGCTTGTCTGTTGTCACACCCAGAGCCTTGAGGTTACCCCCTTTGACTTGAGGTAATGCACTGGGAAGGTTGGGAAACATGACTTGAGTGGTGCCTGAAAGCAGATCAGGCATGGCCGAGCCTGTTCCCTTGTAGGGAATATGTGTGAACTTGACACCGGCCAGTTTCTGGAACAACTCACCGGACAGATGCACGGAGGTTCCTGTACCCGACGACGCGAGATTGAGCTTGCCAGGATTTTCTTTGGCGTACGCAATCAGTTCCTGAATATTGTTAAAAGGCGAGGACTTCGGTACAACCATCAGGTTGGGTGCCGTCAAAATCCGCCCAATCGGCGTGAAATCCTTAACAGGGTCATAAGAAACGCTTTTGTGAAGCCAGGGATTCACTGTATGGCCAATGGATGTGATGAACACCACGTAGCCATCAGGCGCTGCGCGCGACACATAAGTTGTCGCAATGTTGCCGTTTGCACCTGCCCGGTTCTCGACCACGATCGGCTGTCCCAGATCCTTGGACATCAAATCCGCCAGGGTGCGCGCCGTTCCGTCCGCAGTGCCTCCTGGAGAGAATCCAACCACAAAAGTAATCGGTCTCTCGGGATACTGGGCGCTTGCGCTCGTCCCCGCCAGAACTGCCGCACTCACCAAAACGGATCCCACCAGATATTTCAACTTCATTGTGCACACACTCCCTTGTTATTGACATCACATACCGCGACCGCACCTTCGTGCGCGGGCGGGGGTCTTGCTCCGTGTTGCAAACTGTCTGCAGAAACACCAGAAAAGTCAGAGGCTTTGAGACGTCCAACCCTCTCATCGAACGCGCCTGTGATGCGCTCCTCATTGGATATCTCACGCCTTGACAGGATGCGATCGGAGCAGTCCGGCCAGGCCGACCCACTCACACACGGAGCTGACTGCTGATTTCTAGAATGACGTTTCGATTTGTTTTTTAGAAACCGCTTCTATTCTGGCGGTCAGGACAAGTCGTCAATATCCGGGTTAACCCGGATACAAAGACCCATCATCTCACTCTGTGGCTCAGAAGGAAACACAAGCCATGCAAGCACCTGGTCTGATCACGTCAGGCAAGGTCTTCGAGTCTCAGTTTGTCTTGCGTGCAATCTCGAGACCTGTCTCGGCGTCAATCCATTGATCACCTTTGACCAGAAACCGTTGCCGGGCAACAGTCTTTGCGGTGTCGGTCGATTCCAGAAAAACTCGGGGCCCGTCCAGGTGGCCTTGTACCGGGATGACTTTGCCTTCGCCTGTACGAAGCGTCCCCTCGAAATGTTGAAATATCTGCTTCAGACCAAGCTCCCCGGCTGGCATGGCTCCACCAGAGACTTTCCAGGTGCCCTGAATCTGACTGGGTACCACCCAGAGATAAGCACTCCACCCATTGTCCACCGTCACAGCTTGATCCGGTTGCCAGGCACCCATTCGGAAGCTGTTGGAAACAACCCGCGTCCCTGGCCTCATGGCCAGGATCTGTGGTTTGAGCTTGACGTTGATCGATTCAAGAAGGTAAAGCGTCAGGACATCTGCATGAGAAAAATTCTCCTCAAAAATATCGCCTGTGACAATGGTCACCTTGCTTTGCACACCAGCGTTCTTGACATTCTCACGCGCGAATTGAGCCATCTCCGGGTTGTACTCAATGCCAACAGCTGTCGCCCCATAGCGTCTTGCAGCCTCAATCGGAATCTTCCCGTCGCCCGCACCAAGGTCATAGAGCAAGTCGCTCGATGACAGTTGAGCCATCTCCAGCATCTTGGTCACCAGCGTATCTGGTGTTGGAATCCACATCACATCTTTACCGTGCTGAGCCCTGACTGGCTGGTATTGACCATCCGTGCCGGTTGAGGTGCACGCGGCGACAAATACAACCAGACCAGTGACTCCGACCCGCAAAACTCTTCGTACGCAACGCATGACAGAACCTTGCTGCATCAACACCTCCATGACCTTTACACGTTTCATCCATGCATGGCAAAGCGCGATGAGCCTGTTGAAAGCTTTAACTTCACAACATCGCACCCGGCGAGCCATCTTCTGACGTTATAGCCGGAAATGGACATCCTTACCCATATGAACAAAAGGCGACTTTAAGCATGCGCGTTGTCCTGGTTCGCCCAGCACTCTCGGGCCTTGCCTGAAGCTTGTCACGGAACTAAACGGCCTGGGCGGGGCTTGTCGTGCAACGAGTCATCACTCGCGCACAAAATAGCTCTGCCCTGTCACCACCACACTCCTTCGCAAAATACATGGCAGCATCTGAGTGTCTGGTGAGATCATCCATCGTCGAGCCATGCTCTGGATAAACAGCCACACCCACGCAGGCAGCGACATTGAGTGTCAAACCGCTCAGCGTCATGGGTTGTTCAATTACACGTCGAATCTTCTCTGCAGCAATCAACGCCCCCTCAGGACTGTCGACATCGGCCAGAAGTACCAGAAACTCATCGCCGCCAAGCCTGCCCACGGTATCGGACTTGCGAATGACGCCCCGGACGCGCGCCGCAACTTCTTTGAGCACCATGTCACCCAGAGAATGTCCGTGCAGATCATTGATTGGCTTGAACTTGTCCAGATCAATCATCAACAGCGCGAATCTGCCTCCTTTCCTTTGCGCCAGATGGAGTATCTGATCGCCTCTTTCTCCTATCAGCAACCGATTGGGAATGCCCGTCAGCGTATCGTAGTGAGCCTGTCGCTGCAGCTCGCTATTGGCTTGGTCCAGCGCTTGCACGCTTCTTGTCAGGCGTCGGTTGAGATAAAAAATATAACCTGCGAGCGACCCCAGCAAGAGAGCACCCGACAGGCTGATCGCAACGTACGTCGTAAGCGCTGCAATGTCCTTTTGTGCCGGATCAAAGTCATACAACAGCCCTGTCATGTCGTAGTCCGACGGGACCACGCCGACTTGCGCATAGATGTCTCGAACATGACGCCATCGACCAGAACTCATATATCCCGGCTCGACCAGATCAGCCCGGATCAAGTGATGAAGCTTCTCAGCCTCGTAGACCAGTTGCTCTCTTGATTTTTGCTGACTGTTGTAGCGAATCAAGATCTCATGAATGATCTCGTTGGGATGCTCCATCGCATAGCGCAGGCCGTCAAATGTCGCCTTTCTGAAGCGCTCGACCAGATCAGGCTCGGCTTTCAAAAGGGCATCCGATGTAAACAAGACATCACCGTAAAGATCAATTCCGGCTGATCGTGGCAAGAACAAGATGTACTGATGTTCCAAACCCTCTAGTCTGAAGCCTTCGTTGGCAAAGTACACCACGGTAGCATCCACCACCTCAAGACGCTCGCTGGCAATCGGGGAAATAGGTTCCGAGAAGATCTGCCGGGTCGGGTTCAGTCCAAACGCCTTCAGGAAAGCACTGATCTCTTCACAGGCACGTGCAAGACATTGAATCGTTCTGCCCTCAAGGTCGCCGACTGTGCTGATACCTCTATCACGCCGGGCCAGCAAAGCAATGGGGGAGTGTTGCAAAAGCGCGCCGAGCACGACAACCGGTTTACCACGATAACGCTCAACCATGATCGACGCGTTGGCTACACCAAACTGCGCCTGCCCCTGCGTTACAACATCCACAGAATCAATGCCAGGACCACCCTGTCTGATCGTGACATCGATACCTGCAGCATCGTAATAGCCTTGGGCAATCGCTGCGTAAAAGGCTGCAAACTCAAATTGATGCAGCCAGTTCAACTGCACGGTCACAGACGAACGGCTCTTTGCCGCTACGCCGTGACCTGCTTGCACGCCAAGACAGACCAAAAGACAGAGAATCACCCATGCCGCGCGCATCAGATGAACAAGATCACTACGTCACTGATAAGTTATTTGCGAGCAACTAGACGGCATTTGACTTTCTCCTTGTCCGGTACAGGGTGAACGCACCATGTGGAATGATCAATCGATCACCTTGGCGCTGCAAATCGCTAATTTGAGTTTATGCCTGCGACATGAGACTGAGTACAAAAACCGTCTACTGACTCTCACACTAGCTCACGATTCGCGACGATTGTTGCAGCGCGAACCCTCTTATACCCCCATCGATCAACGACACAATGCATGACCCAAACCTCCGAAAAAAAACAGCCGGCTCATTCCTGACCCGGCTGCATCTCTTCTGTGAAAGCGCTCCGATAGCGCCTACCAGATAGATTTCAACTTAATTTCCCGTGGCAGTGCTTGTACTTCTTGCCGCTGCCACAAGGGCAAGGTTCATTTCGGCCAATCTTGCTATTCATGGCCATTTGTCGCTGACCCTGACCATCATCGTGCTCGGCCTGCGCAGAGGATGCTCGCGCCCCGGATGCTGGCTCTGCAAGCGCTTCATCATAGTCTGAGTGATGGTACTGCACATTATGAACATGCGCCTGCTCTGCTTCTTTCTCAGCCTGCTCGACCTCTTCGCGACTACGCACCCTGACAGTCAACAAAAGCTTGGAGACATCGTCCCTGATCCGCTGAAGCATTAAAGAAAACAACTCAATGGCTTCGCGTTTGTATTCCTGCTTTGGATTCTTCTGGGCATAACCACGCAAATGAATGCCCTGACGGAGATGATCAAGTGCCGCCAGATGCTCACGCCAGTGGTTGTCAATGACCTGAAGAAACACTGATCGTTCAAATGGATGCCAGGACTCCTGTCCGACCTGTTCGACCTTATTGTCATAAGAGGCCTTGCCGGCTTCAACCACAAGTTTGAGCAAATCCTCGTCATCAAACTCCCTGGCGTTTTCGACGGTCTCGAGCAACGGTAGACTGATCTGCCAGTCAGCCTCAAGCGCTGCCTGCAATCCAGCCACATCCCATTGTTCTTCAACGGAGCCCGCGGGAACAAACGTGCGCACCAGATCGGTCAATGCACCATCGCGGAAATCTGTCACACGATCGGTAACCTCTTCTGACTCGAGGACTTCGTTGCGCTGGCCGTAGATGACCTTGCGCTGATCGTTGGCGACATCATCGTACTCGAGCAACTGTTTTCGAATATCGAAGTTGCGTGCCTCGACCTTGCGCTGTGCTGACTCGATCGACCGGTTGACCATGCCCGCCTCGATCGGCTCGCCTTCAGGCAGCTTCAATCGCTCCATGATGGCTCGAACGCGGTCACCCGCGAAGATCCTCATCAAAGAGTCCTCAAGAGAAAGGTAGAAGCGAGAAGAGCCTGGATCTCCCTGACGACCCGCCCGACCGCGAAGCTGATTGTCAATACGGCGCGATTCGTGACGCTCGGTGCCGATGATGTGCAAACCACCGGAGTCGAGCACTTGCTGATGCAACCCGGCCCATTCAGAGCGCAACTTCTCGATCGCCTGCACGCGTTGGGCATCATCAAGCGACGAGTCCCGCTCGATCATCTCGACCTGCTTCTGTACGTTACCGCCAAGTACGATATCGGTTCCACGACCGGCCATATTGGTTGCAATCGTAATGGCGGCAGGCTTGCCGGCCTGGGCGATGATCTCCGCTTCACGCGCATGTTGCTTGGCGTTCAGAACCTCATGCTTGAGACCCGCCTGGGTCAGAGCAGCCGACAACAATTCAGAATTCTCGACGCTGGTGGTTCCCACCAGGACGGGTTGGCCACGCTTCTGACACTCCCGGATATCCCTGACAATGGCATCGTACTTTTCCTTGTCAGTCTTGTAGATCTGGTCGTGCAAATCCTTGCGGATCATCGGATTGTTGGTCGGAACGATGACCGTCTCCAGACCATAGATCTCCTGAAACTCATAGGCTTCAGTGTCTGCCGTTCCTGTCATGCCGGCAAGCTTCTCGTACATCCGGAAATAATTCTGGAAGGTAATCGAAGCGAGCGTCTGGTTCTCAAGCTGGATATTGACCCCTTCCTTTGCCTCGACAGACTGATGCAGACCATCAGACCAGCGGCGACCGATCATCAGACGACCCGTAAACTCATCCACAATCACAACTTCACCGTTCTGCACGACGTAATGCTGATCGCGATGAAACAGATTGTGGGCCCGCAAAGAGGCCATCAAGTGATGCATAAGACCGATATGGCGAGGATCGTAAAGAGATTCCCCCTCTGGCAGCAACCCTTTCTGAGTCAGAATACGCTCGGCATTTTCATGGCCGGCCTCTGACATATAGACCTGATGATTCTTCTCATCGACCCAGAAATCACCCTCGGATTCAGGCTCATTGGGCTTGGGCTCACTGAGCATGCGCGTCAACTGAGGCGGCACATCGTTCATAGCCCGGTAAAGCGCCGTATGATCTTCTGCCTGTCCGGAAATAATCAGTGGCGTTCTGGCCTCGTCGATCAGGATCGAGTCAACTTCATCAACGATGGCGTAAACCAACGGACGCTGACGCCGATCCTCGGCGCGATACTCCATGTTGTCACGTAGGTAATCAAAACCAAATTCATTGTTGGTGCCGTATGTGATGTCGGCACGATATGCAGCAATCTTCTCTTCGTTGCTCTGCTGTGGAACCACAACCCCCACGCTCATGCCGAGGAAGTTGTACAAGCGTCCCATCCATTCCGCATCCCGCCGAGCCAGATAGTCGTTGACTGTGACAACGTGCACGCCGCGCCCGCTCAGCGCATTGAGGTAAACCGGCAAGGTCGCCATCAAAGTCTTGCCTTCACCTGTTCTCATTTCGGCAATCTTGCCAGAATTCAGAACCATGCCCCCAATGAGCTGCACGTCAAAGTGGCGCATGCCAAACACGCGCTTGCTCGCCTCTCGCACAAGCGCAAACGCCTCAGGCAACAGAGCCTCGAGTGTCTCACCACCAGCAACCCGCTCTCGCAGCCTGGTCGAGAGGTCCTGGAGCTGCTGATCGGATAACGCCTGCATCGACGGTTCCAGCGCGTTGATACGCTTGACCTCACGCCGTAACTGTTTAAGTATCCGGTCGTTACGACTTCCCAAGATTTTCTTGATGATTGATATCATGCTGTTCAGATCCGAGGCGAAAAAAGAAGACCGCCAGTGAATTTTGCAGTGTACCGCACCGATCAGGGCTGCTGCATCACGTAGGCATACCCTTCTGGGTAAAGCGACAGTGGATTGACCAGCCGATCGTCTTTCCAGACCTCGAGATGCAGGTGTGGACCGGTGACATCACCAGATGCCCCGACCTGCGCAATCAACTGTCCCTGGAGGACGTGATCGCCTCGTTTGACGCTGACGTTCTGTGCATGCGCATAGCGCGTCATCCAGCCGTCTTCATGCCGAACTTCGATGGTTCTGCCATAACCATTGCGCCAACCGGCAAATGTCACTGTTCCGGCAGACACGGCAAGAACAGGGGTGCCGCGAGGGGCAGCGAGATCAATGCCACTGTGCATCACCAAAGACTTGCGCAAAGGGTGTTTGCGTTTCCCGAAGTCAGAGCTTAACCTTGAGTAGCCCACGACCGGCCAAATGGCAATCAGACGACCATGATGGTCAATGCGCTCCGCGGCCTGAACGGGCTTAACGGGCTTGTCAATCTGTCCAGAATGACCGGTGCTTTTCGGGCTTGACGTGGCCACAGACTTTTGTTGCACAGCATGAGAATCTGCGGGCAGGCTGATAGAAAGAATGGCCACCACGGGCAGGGTGAGCACGATGCGGTAAATAAATTTCATCGACACCTTTGATTTATCCAGAATTATCCAAAATCTTCGCTACCGTAACAGAATTTTTCCTGGAATCAGATTCGCATGGCTACGAACGACGATAGACAGCCTGACAAACACCCGATGCGCTGGCTCGGTCAAGACCGGGATGCAGCAGGTGTTCTCGTCGTCGCACATCGACTGATCGCCCTCGAGGCGTCGATTCGTAAGGTGCTGCCTTCAGCGCTCACAAACCAGATATCGGTTAGTGCCTTTGAACAGGGTGTGCTGGAAATCACAACCTACAATTCGGCACAGACCGCCAAATTACGTCAACTTAAAACCACGTTGTGCAATCGGCTGATGAGCGACGGCTGGAACATCAAAGACGTCCGACTGCGCATCAGCGCGACGCCCGCACCCGGCACCCGGGCCAAGGTACCCGAAAGATTGACCCGGCCTTTACAGACTGAAGATCTGGACCATTTCGAATCGCTCGCGCAGAACCTCAAGCCTGGTCGACTGGCCGAGGCCATCAAAGCCCTTTTGAAACACCACGATCAAAAAGGGAAATGATTCCGGGTCACAAACAAATATACCCAAGATTTGTCGCAAGGGGGATCGGCAGCAGGTCCAGGGTCTCTGACTGGAAGCAGGCGGCGCATGCACGGGGCAGCCACAGAATGGGACCACACAATCGCTTGTGTGAGGCGATCCTCGGGTTTAGCCCTGGAAAGAAATCAAAGAGGACGGAAAAGAACCCGGGATCATGCCCGTCTGATCATTTTGAAATGCCTCGCGCGCGTATACTCGTATACTGCATCGCAACAGACAGACACATCACATCAGCAGTACGCCGCAATCAGCGCACTAGGTCAGCTGCCATTCGCGGCGGAAGGCAACTGGCGCCTGCTCTGGCGAATCAAATGTGACAAGTTCCCAGCAGTCTTGCTGAGCGAGCAATGCGCGTGCCAGCTGATTGTTGATCGCATGCCCTGATTTGCTCGCGCTGTACCTCGCAATCAATGGTTTTCCGATCAAATAGAGATCACCGATTGCATCCAGGATCTTGTGTTTGACGAACTCGTCGTCGTAACGCAAGCCGTCCTGATTGAGCACACGAAACTCATCCATAACGATGGCGTTCTCAAGACTACCCCCGAGAGCCAGTCCCATTGAGCGCAATGCTTCAACTTCACTAACAAAACCGAACGTCCGGGCGCGGGCAATCTCTTTGGCATACGAATGCTGCGCAAAATCAATCTCCGCATACCCTGCTGTAGAGTCAATCGCCGGATGCTTGAAATCGATCGCAAACGAAAGCGCGAAGCCTTCATACGGCTCTAATCGCGCCCACTTGGCTGTACTGCCCTCGCCCTCACGAACCTCAACCGCTTTGAGGACTCGAATAAACGACTTGGGTGCATTGATCTCCTCAAGACCGGCTGAGCGCAACAAATACACAAATGTTGCTGCACTACCGTCCATGATGGGGACTTCTTCTGCGTTCAGATCAATATGCAGATTGTCGATACCCATACCCGCCAGGGCAGACATGAGGTGCTCAACCGTCGACACCCGAGCAGCGCCGACCTGCAGGACAGAAGCCATGCGGGTATCGCTCACTGCATCAGCGCGAGCAGGCAGATCGACCACCGGGTCGAGGTCGACGCGGTGGAACACAATACCTGTCCCTGCTGCGGCAGGGCGTAACGTCAGTTCTACACGCCTTCCGGAGTGAAGGCCAACGCCCGTCGTACGGACAATATTCTTGATGGTTCGTTGCCGAAACATTCGCAACTACCTAAAAATTCAAATGAAATTACATTGTAACGCCTTTTGGTGCGTCACCCCAATGACTAACGCCACCTGACAGGCCTGACCAGCACCCACACACTCTGAGACGCGTATGGGCCCGTATACACAACCCGCGAGTTGTGTATACGATGAGGGAAGTCCGGTCAGACCCGCTGGAACACCGACATCATCGGCTGCGTGTTCAGTCGGCCTGGCGACGCAAGAACGCAGGAATGTCGTAATGTTCCACACCCGAGGTTTCAAGCGCACGCACCTGGGCAGACGCCTGAGTCCTTGGATTACGGATAACCGCCGGGCCCTGGGCATCCTGGTATGCATTGACCATAGTCAGGTTGTCGGTACCCGTGCGTACATATTGTTGCTGCTCCGGATTCTGCACCAGTTGCGGACGGCTACGTCCAAGACCCGTGGCAACAACGGTCACGCGCAGGCTGTCGCCCATCGCTTCATCATAGGCAGTGCCAAAGATGACCGTCGCATCCTCGGCAGCAAAGCCACGGATGTGATCCATGATCTCTCGAGTTTCACGCATTTTAAGTGACCGGCTAGCGGTAATGTTGACCAGAACACCACGAGCCCCTTGCAGATCGACACCCTCGAGCAACGGGCAAGAAACCGCTTGCTGAGCTGCGGTAATGGCACGCTTGTCGCCACTGGCCACCGCCGTGCCCATCATGGCCTTACCCTGCTCGCCCATGATCGTTTTGACGTCTTCAAAGTCAACGTTGATGTTACCTTCAACATTAATGATCTCGGCAATACCCGCGCAGGCGTTGTACAAAACGTCATCTGCCGAACGGAAGCAATCTTCCTGGGTGGCATCCTCATCCATCAGCCCATACAGGTTCTCGTTCAGGACAATAATCAGCGAGTGCACATGCTTGGACAATTCGTTGATGCCATCTTCTGACATCTTCATGCGCCGTGAACCTTCAAAGCTGAATGGTTTTGTCACCACGCCGACGGTCAGGATACCGAGCTCCTTGGCGACCTCAGCCACGATCGGGCTTGCACCGGTACCGGTACCACCACCCATGCCTGCTGTGATGAATACCATATTGGCACCTGTAAGCGCTGCGCGGATCTCCTCACGGGCGGTTTCGGCTGCTGCACGCCCCTGATCGGGCTTTGCACCCGCACCGAGCCCTGTGCGCCCCAGACGGATCTGGACTGGTGCCATGCTTGCAGCAAGTGCCTGTGAGTCGGTATTGCAGCAAATAAAGTCCACACCCTGAACGCCGTTGCGAATCATGTGGCCCACTGCGTTGCCACCTGCTCCACCCACGCCCACCACCTTGATAACCGTACCTTTGTCGGTGTTTTCCAGCATTTCAAATTTCATTTTTGACTCCCTCAAGTCGTTTTGATAAAAAGTCCCCACACAACTGCCTGTTTACCGCCTTATCGCTTTACCGCTTCACGGAATCCCGGTCTGAAACCTGGATTCTGAACACGGGCCAAATCCACGCCCTCAATGCATAAACCACTCTTTCATGCGAGCCAGAATCCGCTTGAAACTGCCGTTTTGCTGAGCAACTTTTCGTCCTCGCAGTCGCTGCACCCGCGCTTCGCCGAGCA
Organism: uncultured Orrella sp.; assembly: GCA_964491995.1. Classification (GTDB taxonomy): domain Bacteria; phylum Pseudomonadota; class Gammaproteobacteria; order Burkholderiales; family Burkholderiaceae_B; genus Algicoccus. The sequence continues at coordinate 17,068 of CAZBIN010000012.1, read as the reverse complement.
AGCCCATCACCGTAGAAAACCGGGGACTACGCATCACGTCGGCAAGTCCACCCTCATACTCCGGCACCGCCACGCGTACCGGCTTGAGAAACACATCCTCGGCGAGCTCGACAATTCCAGGCATCAAGGATGTACCACCCGTCAGAACAATGCCCGATGCCAAGAGCTCCTCGTACCCTGAGTCTCGGATCACCTGCTGCACAAGACCAAACAATTCTTCGACCCGCGGCTCAATCACCGCGCCCAATGCTTGCCGGTTTACCAATCGGGGGCCTCGATCTCCAAGCCCTGGCACTTCAAGCATGTCATCAGGCCGCGCCAGCACCTGCTTGGCCACACCAAAGCGCAGTTTGATGTCCTCGGCATCCGGCGTCGGAGTCCGTAGCATCGCCGCGATATCGCTGGTAACCTGATCGCCTGCTATTGGCAGCACCGCGGTGTGACGGATGGCCCCTCCTGTGTAAATGGCTACATCGGTCGTTCCACCACCAATATCGACCAGAACCACGCCAAGTTCACGCTCGTCGGGGGTCAGGCAGGCAAGACTCGAAGCAAGGGGTTGCAAAATAAGGTCCTGCACCTCCAGACCGCAGCGCCGCACACACTTCACAATGTTCTGGGCGGCACTGACCGACCCTGTGACAATGTGAACTTTGACCTCCAGTCTGAGCGCGCTCATGCCGATCGGTTCGCGGATATCTTCCTGACCGTCCACGATGAATTCCTGGGTGAGCACATGGAGCACTTGCTGGTCTGTCGGGATATTGACGGCTTTGGCCGTTTCTATAACCCGTGCAACATCGGTCGCGGTCACTTCCTTGTCCTTGACTGCGACCATGCCACTCGAGTTGAAACTACGAATGTGATTGCCTGCGATGCCTGTGTAGACGTCTCGAATCTTGCAATCCGCCATCAGCTCTGCTTCTTCCAGTGCGCGCTGAATAGAATTGACGGTGCTCTCGATGTTGACGACAACACCCTTACGCATCCCCCTGGATTCATGCTGTCCAAGTCCCAGCACTTCAAACCGCCCCTCCGGCAGCACTTGTGCAACCGCGGCGACCACTTTGCTGGTACCGATATCTAAAGCGACGATCAGATCTTTGATGTCACGGCTCATGGCATTAACGCTTCTTTTTGGGATTGACAGGTTCTGGCAACTCGGCCAGTGTGAGTGCGAACCCATTGGGGTATCGCAAATCGGCATGCGTGATGGTGCGGCCCTGCAAGCGCTTCTCGGCCTGAGGCCAGACACTCACAAAGCGCTCGATTCGTTGACCAAACGGCAGCGCGCCAGGCACACCCGCCTGCGGGTCTGGTGCCTCGGCACCCGCGTCGCGACCAAACTCGAGCGTCATGCCATTGGACAGACCTGCGTGCAAGGCATAACGGCTTGACAAGCTCAGCGATCGAACCGTCAGGTTCAGCTGTTCGAGCCAGCGTCCGAGCTCGGCATACCGCTGGACGACCAGAGACTCGGTCCCCTCCGGTCCGTAGAACTGCGGCAAGCGATCCTCGTTCTCCAGAACGGCTCGATTGGCTGTGAACACCTCGCCCCAGGTGTTGATCATCTGGTTCTCGTTCCACAGCGCCAATGGCTGTTGCTCCTCGAGCGTGACCCTGAGTGTGTTGGGCCAGACCCTGCGAACGGCGGCTCGACGCACCCATGCCGCCGACTCGAACACATCGCGAGCCTCGTTCAGACTCAAGGTAAAGAAATTGCCTTCCAGACGTCCGGCAATCGCACTTTTCACCAGTTCGGGCGAGATGTTGACAAACAGCGTCTCGGGCACTGGCTCGATCTCGATGCGAACAATGTCGAACGCCGGCAGGCGCACTAGCCAGGCGCCTGCCGCCGCCAGCAACGCGAGCGCGACCATCACCATCAGAGAGTTGGCCAGTGCGTTGATCAGGCGCGCTTCGTTCCACACGCATCACTCCTTTGCACCGGTCGCAGCGTGCGACAGTGTCTGACCAATCTTGCAACTCGCATCTTCGAGGATGCGCCTGCACAGATCAGCGTACGAAATGCCGACCGCCTTGGCTGCCATGGGGACTAGCGAGTGACCTGTCATGCCAGGAGATGCATTGACCTCAAGCAGCCAGGGCCGATCATTCTGGTCAAGCATGATGTCAACCCGTCCCCAGCCACTGCACCCAATAGACCGGTAGGCTTCACAAGCGAGTTGCATGACTTCACGAGCGCACTGGTCACTGATGGGGGCCGGGCACAAGTACTGCGTCTCATCAGAGAAATACTTGTGCTCATAGTCGTAGTTCCCACCCGGCGCGACAATCTCGATGACCGGCAGAGCCCGGGCACTCTCACCCTCACCGAGCACCGCGATCGTCAGTTCTCTGCCGCGGATAAACTGTTCGGCAAGAATCGTACGATCAAACTTGATTGCCGCTTCATAGGACGGAACAAGCTCGTGCTCGGACTTGACCTGATAAATACCGAGGGTCGACCCTTCGTTGGGCGCCTTCAGAATCAGTGGCAATCCGATTTCCTGGACCAGCCCGTGCAAATCAGCGTTGCTGCGCAGGATCCGATAAGCAGGCGTTGGCAACCCTTGTTGCTGCCACAACCGCTTGGTCGTGATCTTGTCCATGGCAATACTGCACGCCTGATGTCCACTTCCCGTGTAAGGAATCTGCATCAGCTCAAGCGCGCCTTGCATGGATCCGTCCTCGCCATACCGGCCATGCAGGGCAATGAAGACACGATCAAACCGCTGTTGTGCCAGATCAGCCAGCGAATGCTTCGCGGTGTCAAACAAATGGGCGTCGATGCCTTGACTGAGCAAAGCTTCGTGCACACCCTGTCCAGACATGAGTGACACATCACGCTCCGCGGACCACCCACCGTAGAGCACGCCCACCTTACCGAACTGCCTCATGACTGCCCCCTTGCCAGCAAACCTGGCACCTTGCTGATAGAGCCCGCCCCCATAACCAGAAAGACATCTCCATCCTGTGCAAACATCTGAATGGCAGCGGGCAGGTCGTCAACGTTTTCAACAAAGACGGGCTCGATCTTCCCGGAAACACGCAACCCCCTGGCAAGCGCACGTCCGTCGGCTGCCACCAGCGCCGGCTCCCCTGCTGAGTAAACCTCGGTCAAAAGCACCGCATCTGCAACACCCATGACTTTGACAAAATCTTCAAAACAGTCACGCGTTCGGGTGTACCGATGAGGCTGAAATACCAATACAACACGACGTCCTGGCCAGGCACCACGCGCAGCGTTGATGGTGGCCAGCATCTCCGCAGGGTGATGGCCATAGTCATCAACCACCAGAAACTCGCCACCCTTGACACATGACAACGGACCACTGACAGTGAAGCGACGCCCGACTCCGTCAAACCCAGCCAGCGCCTGCTGGATTGAGGCGTCATCAACACCGAGCTCAGTCGCAACCGATATGGCGGCCAGTGCGTTACGAACGTTATGTTCGCCAGGAAGGTTCAGAACTATCTCCAGAGGCTCGTATGGAACTCCGTGAAGATGCCGAATCACCGTGAACTTCATTTGAGTTTTCTCGGACCTGACATCCACTGCACGAATCTGTGCGCCTTCAGACATGCCGTAGGTCACGAGCGGCCGCGACACAAAGGGCATGATTTCTCTGACATTGGCATCGTCAATGCACACGACTGCACTACCGTAAAAAGGCAGGCATTGCACAAACTCAACGAATGCCTGTTTGAGTTTTGCGACGTCATGACCATAGGTATCCATATGGTCTGCATCGATATTGGTAATAATTGCCATCACGGGCGAGAGCTTCAGAAAAGAAGCATCAGACTCATCTGCCTCGGCCACGAGATATTCGCCTTGTCCCAGACCCGCATTCGATCCGGCTGAATTCAGCCGCCCGCCAATCACAAAGGTTGGATCGAGTCCACCCGCAGCCAGCACACTGGCCACCAGGCTCGTGGTGGTGGTTTTACCGTGCGTTCCAGCCACAGCGATGCCACGCTTGAGACGCATCAACTCGGCGAGCATCACGACTCGTGGAACGACCGGAATGCGTTGCTTTCGAGCTGCAAGCACTTCCGGATTATTTCCAGCGACTGCTGAAGACGTCACGACGACATGCGCGCCATCGACATGGCTGGCGTCATGCCCAATGTAGACCTTTGCGCCCCGCTCAGTTAGACGCTGAGTGACACTGCTGGCCTGCAGATCAGAGCCTGAAACCTCGTAGCCCAGATTCAGCAGCACTTCGGCAATGCCGCTCATGCCAGAACCGCCAATCCCGACAAAATGAATCAACTGGATGCGGTGTTTCATGCTTGACTCCTCATACTGGCTACGCAATGCCGGGCAATCTCAGCGGCGGCGTCTGTCTTTGCGAACTCCCTGGCGCGAACGGCAATCTGGGCAAGATATTCTCGTTGTTGCACCATCAGCCACTGCGCGAGCCAGTCAATGGCCAGTTCAGATTGCTGTTTTAAAAATGCTGCGTCGTTTCGGACGAGATAGTTCGCATTGGCTGTCTGGTGGTCATCAACGGCAAACGGAAATGGAACAAACAACGCCGCTAAACCCACCGCAGCCACTTCAGCGACTGTCATCGCTCCTGCCCGACAAATCAGTAGATCCGCCTGGGCCATCTCGATGGCCATATCATCGATAAATGCGACGCACTGCGCCTTGACGCCATGACGCTCGTAGTTTTCGCTTAACTGTTGCAAGTGGGCCTGTCCGGACTGGTGAAGAATCACCGGACGAAGCGCTTCAGGGATGCGACCGACGGCCTCTGGCACGACCTCGTTCAAAGCAGCCGCACCCAGACTGCCGCCAACAATCAGAATCCGCAAAGGACCCTTGCGATTGTCATATCGCATCTGAGGCGGCTCGACGCCAAGCATTGACTGACGGACTGGATTTCCCGTCCAGACACCGCCCTTCAGTGTCTGTGGAAAGCCCGTCAAGGCCCGTGTGGCAATCTTTGCAAGCCACTGATTGCTCATGCCTGCAATCGCATTTTGTTCGTGCAGCACCAAAGGAACTCGAGCCAGCCATGCTGCCAACCCTCCAGGCATCGAGACGTAGCCACCCATGCCGAGCACGACCGCAGGGCGACGTTTCATGACTTCGATGAGGAGTCGGACAACCGCACTGACAAGCAAAAAAGGTGCCTTGAGCTTTTGCAACAAGCCTTTCCCCCTGACGCCGGCAAACCGGACCGCAATCATCGGGAACCCTGCAGGCGTGACCAGACGGCCTTCCATTCGCTCGGGATTGCCCAACCAGCGTACGTCATAGCCCTGGGTTCTTAGAACCTCAGCGACAGCCAGGCCCGGCAGAATGTGGCCACCGGTGCCACCAGCCATGACCCAGACAGTGGGCCGCGTTGAGTTGCCAGATATGGCAGGGCTGCGATTCATACGCGCCCTCCTTTCATCAGCACCCGGTTCTCGAAGTCCACACGTGCCACCAAGGCGACCGCAACGAAATTCATCACCAGACCCGATCCGCCATAGCTGATCAATGGCATGGTCAGCCCCTTGGTTGGCAACAACCCGAGACACACACCCATATTGATGAACGCCTGTACACCAAACCAGACGCCGATTCCCTGTGCTACCAGACCGCTGAACACCCGATCCATGGCGATCGCCTGCCGACCGATTTCGAATGCACGCGAAACCAGAATGACAAACAGTGTCACGACAAATGCAATGCCAGCAAAGCCAAGCTCTTCACCGACAACAGAGATAATGAAGTCGGTATGTGCCTCCGGCAGATAGTGCAATTTTTCAATGCTTGATCCCAGACCCACACCAAACCACTCACCACGCCCAACGGCGATCAGCGAATGGGAAAGCTGATACGCTGAACCGTACATATTGTCTGGATTCCATGGATCCAGATATGCGAACAGACGCGCCCTGCGCCACGGCGAGAGCCAGATCAGTGCAAAAAACAGCGAGATCAGTACCACTGCCAGACCGGAGAACACCTTGCCGTTGATGCCTCCCAGAAACAGCACACCCATGGCAATAGCCATGACCACAATCAGCGCGCCAAGATCCGGTTCGAGCAACAACAGTGTGCCAACAATCGCCATGGCAATTGCCATCGGTAAGAAACCGTTAATAAAACTTTGCATGTGCTGCTGCTTTCTGACAGCGTAGTCCGCTGCAAACAGCACGGCGGCCACCTTCATCAACTCCGACGGCTGAAAATTGACCGGACCGAGCTTGATCCAGCGGCTCGCACCGTTAACCTCGTGGCCGACAAATGGCACCAGCACCAGCACCAGCAACAACGTTGCACCAGCAAACAATGGCAGCGTGAGTCGCTGCATGATGCTCAATGGCGTCACCCATACAAGAAGCGCCATCGCGATGCCAACAACAACAAACATGGTGTGACGGCCAACGAAAAAGTATCGCCCGATACTTCCAAATCTGGGCCCGTCAGCCAGCGCGATAGATGCCGAATAGACCATCAGAACACCAAATGCTGCCAGCGTTGCCGCAGCAAAGACCAGCAGCAGGTCATACTGACGCATGGTGGTGCGTCCGGGACGCACGGCATTGACACCTTGAGTGAGGTCGGCAAACAGGGTCATGCCACCTCCCCGAGAGTGAGGGCAAAATCGTGGACTGCATCGACAAAAACCTCGCCACGATGTCCGTAGTTCCTGAACATATCAAAGCTGGCACAGGCCGGCGACAAGACAACGGCATCACCGGACCGTGCAAGCTCGAACGCCTGTTCGATCGCCTGCGGGATTGTCAACACTCGCTTGCAAACAACACCCTGAGCCTCAAATGCGTCCTGCAGCTGCGAGGCATCAACACCCAGCAGCACAGCCGCGCTGCCGGTCCTTGCAAGCGCCCTGGCCAGCGGCTCGAAGTTCTGGCCTTTGGCAACCCCGCCCGCGACAAGCACCACTCTGCGAGAGAGACCTTCAATGCCAGCGACAGCCGCACCTACATTGGTGCCTTTGCTGTCGTTAAAGAAATCGACCTCGCGAATCGTTCGTACAAACCGCATGCGATGCGGCTCGCCCTCGTAATCAGCGGCAGCTTTGAGAACCGGTGCCCAACCAATACCGAGCGAGCGAACCAGCGCACATGCCGCCATTACATTCATGACATTGTGCTGCCCGACCAATGGCAACGCATCGGCAGGCATCAATCGCTGCAGACGTCCGTTCGGTCTTGGTGGCTCGGGTTCATTCTTGCGCCTGCGCGTGCGCGGCGCATCGTCAAACTCTGTCGATTCGACGCTGGCAAGCCATGCAATGCCATGGCTGGACTCCAGCCCCAGATCGCCTGTCAGCACTGGCTCTCTCACACCGAAGCTGCGCACACACCGATCATCGAGACGGTCGACCATCTTGACCACCGATAGATCATCCCTGTTGATGATCTTGATGTCAGCCATGGCGTAAATCCTCGCCTTGGCTTTTTCATAATCCTGCATGGTGCCGTGCCAGTCCAGGTGATCCTGACTGACATTGAGGACCACAGCCGCCGTCATGTGCAGGGAGCTGGTTGTGACCAGCTGAAAACTGGAGAGCTCCAGCACCCAGACTTCGGGCAAAGCGTCGTTATCCAGAGCGTCCATCAAAGCCTCAAGCGCTGACGGACTGATGTTTCCAGCCGCACGGGCAGTCAACCCTCCGCCCTGAACCATGCGTTGAGTCAATGCTGTGACTGTCGTCTTGCCATTGGTGCCTGTAACACCGAGGATCCTGGGTGCATAGCTCTGTTGTTCACGAAGTTCTGCAATCGCCCTGGCAAACAACTCGATCTCGCCAAGCGCCTGCGCACCCGTTGTCGTGGCCAGAGCGAGCCAGCGATCAATCGGCTCCTGGGTCGGTGCCAGCCCAGGGCTGAGCACAATCAGAGCAAGACCTTCAAACAACGAGCAATCGGGTTCGAACTGCCCAAAATGCTGCATGCCCAATGCTTCGCCCAGATCGGCACGAAGGCTCTCGATACGAGGTGGATTGTCCCGAGTATCAAGAAGTCGCACCTCATAGCCCTGGCGCTTGAGCCACCTGGCGCTGGCAGCACCTGTCTGACCCAGGCCGATCACCAGAGCCGACTTGCGTGCGAGAGATGTATTTTCGGATGTCGTCATCGAATTTTCAGGGAAGACAGTCCAACCAGCACCAGCATCATGCTGATGATCCAGAAGCGCACGACAACTTGTGTCTCTTTCCAGCCGCCCACTTCAAAATGATGATGCAAGGGGGCCATGCGAAGAATCCTGCGACCCTGCCCGAA
>CAZBIN010000012.1:0-8802 GCA_964491995.1 uncultured Orrella sp. | reverse complement strand
GCGACTTGAACCATGACCGAGAGTGTCTCGACCACAAAAACACCACCCATAATGAAAAGCACAATCTCCTGACGCACGATGATTGCGAGGGTGCCAAGCATCCCCCCAAGCGCCAACGCGCCGACATCGCCCATGAAGACCTGCGCGGGATATGCGTTAAACCAGAGAAATGCCAGACCTGCTCCAGCCAGCGCCGCACACAGCACCATCAGCTCGCTCGCGCCCGGGATATAGGGAAAAAGCAGATACTTGGAGTAATCAACCCGGCCAACAACATAGGCAAAGATTCCGAGTGCCGCTCCCACCATGACGGTTGGCATGATCGCCAGTCCGTCGAGTCCATCAGTCAGGTTCACCGCATTGCTCGTACCCACAATCACGAACCAGGACAACGCGACAAATCCGAACACACCGAGGGGGTAGCTGACCGACTTGAAAAACGGCACGATCAGGTCTGCACGGTTGGGCAAAGGCATGGTCATGCCGCTGGCGATCCAGTCGCGAAACAATGGCCAAAGCTCCGCATTCGCGGGTGCTGAGATCGCAAAGGCCAGATAAACCGACGCCAGCAGACCAATGATGGCCTGCCAGAAAAACTTCTTTCGCGCAGACATGCCTTCCGGATCCCGGTATACAACTTTTCGGTAGTCATCAAGCCAGCCGATCCAGCCAAACCCCAGTGTGACAATCAACACCACCCAGACAAACCGGTTGGACCAGTCAGCCCAGAGCAACGTGCTGATGCCAATGCTGATCAGGATCAGTGCACCACCCATCGTGGGCGTACCGGTTTTGGAGAGATGGGTTTGTGGACCGTACTGTCTGACCGCCTGACCAATCTTGAGCTCGGCCAGACGCCTGATAACGTAAGGACCCGCTGCCAGGCCGATGAGCAATGCCGTCGCGCACGCCAGCACTGCGCGAAGCGTGATGTATTCAAATACGGCAAATCCACGAAAGTGGTTCTCAGCTAGCCAGCTAAAAAGTTCAACCAGCATGGCGCTGCTCCCTGTCGTTATTGTTGTTACTCATCGAGGTCTCGCGGGTCAAAACAGCCTGCACCACCCGCTCCATGGCCATGAACCGCGATCCTTTGACCAGCATGCTGGCGGCATCTGACGCAAGAACATGTTCGACCAAGCTTTCAAGACTCTCAAATGCGATCGCACCTGAGCCGAAGGCCGTGACTGATTCAGTGGTTGCGCTGCCCAGAGTCCAGAGATGGTCGATCTGGTGATCTCGAGCGTAGCGCCCGATTTCCCGATGCATCTGGGGACCCTGATCTCCGACCTCACCCATGTCTCCCAGCACCAGCACGCGAGGTGATGCAAGTGTGCGCAAGACATCAACCGCGGCACGCACTGAGTCAGGATTGGCGTTGTAAGTATCATCAATCAGTACTCGATCGCCACTCAGTCGATGCAACTGCATACGGCCCTTGACCGCGCTGAAATTCGACAACCCCTGCACCACGTTCTCGAGCGACGCGCCAGCACAAAGTGCACACGCTGCACTGGCTAGGGCATTGAGCACGTTATGCACCCCAGGAACGGCAAGCCGCATGGCCTGCGATCCCTGCGGCGTGCAGAGGGTAAAGGCGCTTTCCAACGGGTCGGTTTCCAGATCGCGCGGGAAGACATCCGCATGTGCATCCATTCCAAACTGCCAGCGCTTTATCACGTGACGACTGAGATCAGCCCACAGTGCCGAATAGGGCGGCTGATCCATATAGACCGCGGCTCCGTCCTCTGACAGCGCCGTGAGGACTTGCCCGTTCTCCTGAGCAACGGCCTCGACCGACACCATGAACTCCTGATGTTCACGCTGTGCGTTGAGCACCAGCGCCACGGTCGGGTCAACCATTGCCGACAACAGTGCAATCTCGCCCGGATGGTTCATCCCCAGTTCGATGACGGCAGCTTTGTGCCATGGACGCAAACGCAAGACCGTCAGCGGCACCCCAAGCTCGTTGTTCAGATTGCCCTGGGTCGACAGACTGTGCTCATGACCAACCCAGGCCATGAGAATGGCAGCAACCATTTCCTTGGTGGTGGTCTTGCCGTTGCTGCCGGTGACAGCGATCACCGGCAGATCAAACCGCCTGCGCCAGGCCGTGGCCATTGACTGGAGGGCTTTTCGGGTGTCATCAACCACAATCTGGGGTATTTCCAGACCCGGCGCAGGTGAAGACACGAGCGCACAACATGCGCCTGTTCTGGCCACTTCACCCAGAAACTGGTGGGCATCATACCGCTCGCCACGAATCGCCACGAACATGGCATTCTCATGCACACGCCTGGAGTCAATGACAACCTCTGGCACACTATCCCATTGTGTTTGACCGTAGTACAGAAGCCCTAGCCTGGCCCATTGACGATCATCGAAATACCGCTTGATCGACCCCGTCTGCTGCCAGGTTTCATGGCCTTTTCCTGCTATCACGATGACGTCATCAGGGGCTGCCTGCCAGATCACTGACAAAATCGCAATCTCGCGATTCAATTCACGCAGACCTCTTTCCGTGCTTGAAACACCGCTCCAGATATCGTCAACAATTGCTTGCGGACTTTCACCGCGAGGGTTGTCACTCGTGACTATGAACCTGTCAGCATGCAGACTCAGCGCAACACCCATCGGTGCGCGCTTACCCGAGTCGCGGTCACCGCCACAACCGGCGACACACCAGACCTTGCCACCCCGGACCTGAGCCAGCCCGCGAACGGAACGCAGCACATGGGTCAATGCATCGGGGGTGTGGGCATAATCGACAAACACCAACGGCCTTGTGCCAGCCGTTTCACTGGCCGTGACAGGCTCCATGCGACCCGCAACTGGCGGCAGCTTGGCTATTGCAGCGACGATCTGCTCGAAAGACCACTCCAGACACCCGAGTGCTGCCGCCACGGCAAGCAGATTACTGACGTTATGTCGACCTATGAAAGGGGTGGAAACCGCAACCTGGTGATCGTTGTTTTTCAGGACAAACTCGGTGCCCGTGTGAACATCACGCACGTCCTGCGCAAGCCACTGCAGCTGGCTATGCGCGTCCATGCCGAAACGGACAACCGGCGCACGGCAAGACTGGACCATAACATTGGCGGCCGGATCGTCCGCGTTGATGATCGCATGCTTCAATCCGGCCACGGCAAACAGCCGAGCTTTCGCCCTCCCGTAGGCTTGCATATCTTGGTGATAGTCCAGATGGTCCTGGGTCAGATTCGTAAAAATCGCAGCATGAATCGCAAGCGCATCCATGCGCCCTTGATCAAGACCAATAGAGGACGCTTCAAGCACGACATACTCTGCGCCGTCATCGCGCATACGAGCGATCTGACGATGCAGACTCACGGCGTCAGGCGTGGTAAGGGTGGCGTCATGAGCCGGCTCACCGCGTACGCCGATAACACCGAGGGTGCCGATGACGGCACAAGGGTGACCCGCTGCACGCAGCGCTGCCCCGAGCCACTGTGATGTTGTGGTTTTACCGTTCGTTCCAGTGATTGCAATCACACGGACCGTATCGGACGGGCAGTTCCACCAGCGATGCGCAAGCAGACCCAGGCGCGCCTGAAGATCTTCAAGCGGATATGCCGGGACATTCCCCAGGCTTGCTCGCTGTGCGAGCGTCAGCTCAGTCTCGTACACTACAGCTGCCGCACCACGGGCCACCGCCTGGGCGATAAAATCTCGCCCATCGACAGTCCGCCCCTGATAAGCGAGGAACACATCGCCCGGATCCACATGACGAGAGTCAGGTACCAATGCTGCGGCAGGCAACACATGCCGGCGAAGATCGGCAATCAGCCGCTCTAGCATCCGTGAATTGTTGATCGAGGCACTCATTGCATCGCCCCGCCGGTTTGAGCTACCACCTCGGACGCGAAAGGTGCATCAGGCTTGACGCCGAGCAGTCTGAGCGTTCGGCCCGTTATCTCGGAGAAAACCGGTGCCGCCACCCGCCCCCCGTAATAGTGTCCGGCAGTTGGCTCATCGACCGTCACCGCCACAACGACACTCGGATTGGAGACAGGCGCAAAACCCACAAATGAGCTACGGTACAGTGACTGGCTATACGCACCATTGACAATTTTACGAGCGGTACCGCTCTTGCCAGCGATCCGATATCCCTGGACATTAGCCAGTCTGGCGCCATCAGGTCCTGCAGATGCCTCGAGCATGCTGCGAACCTGACGGGCAATCTCTGGCGGGAATACGGGCACAGTCGCAGCGGTGTTGTTCCGTTTGATCAAGGTCAGATTCACCATATCACCGTCCCGTGCAAACGCCGTGTAGGCACGCGCGATCTGAAGCAACGAGACCGATAGCCCATATCCGTAGGCCATCGTGGCCTTCTCGATAGGCCGCCAACGCTCCCATGGCCGCAAGCGCCCGGCAACCGCACCCGGAAGGCCGGTGGCCGGAGGCTGCCCGAAGCCCAGTTCGGTGAACTGCGTCCACATCTCCTGGGCTTTCAGGCTCTCGGAAATCTTGATCATTCCGATGTTGCTTGACTTGGTCAGCACGCCCATCGTGTCAAGCACCGAATTACGGCTGACATCTCTGATACGCGCACCGTGATAAAGATACTCGCCGTTCTCGGTATTGAAGCGCGTTTGTGGGGTGATACGACCGAGATCAAGCGCCAGTGCGACGGTAAATGGCTTGAAAATTGACCCTGGCTCGAATGTGTCAGTCAGGATTCTGTTTCGCAAACTGGCGCCGCTCAGCGTCGCACGATCATTCGGATTAAAGGTGGGGAAATTGACCATGGCGAGAATCTCACCGGTCTTGACATCAATCACCACTGCCGATGCGCTTTGTGCCTTGTTGTCCTTGACGGCCTGCGCCAGCGCTCGATACACCTGATACTGGATCCGCGTGTCAATTGAAAGGTGCAGATCGCGCCCATCGGTCGGCAGATGCACATCGCGAACATCCTCGACGATACGTCCGAGTCTGTCCCTGAGCACCTGGCGGCTGCCGTGCGTGCCGGACAGCACATCCTCATAAGCCAGTTCGACCCCTTCCTGGCCACGACCATCGAGATCGGTAAACCCCACAACATGTCCCATGGACTCGCCCTCCGGGTAGAACCTGCGAGTCTCATGCTGTTGATGAATACCGGGCACTTTCAGTGCAGCAATCTCCTGAGCACGCTCGGGAGGCACTTGCCGACGCAAGTAGACAAACGTCTTGTCATCGGCAGAAAGGCGTTCAGACAATCCTGAGACGGGCATCTCCAGCAACGAGGCCAGTGCCTTGATCTGATCCGGAGCAGCTGCTTTTGCGATCTCCGGATTGGCCCATACCCCTCTGGCGGGAATGCTGGCCGCAATGACCACGCCATTGCGGTCATAAATCTTGCCACGATTGGCCTGCAAGGTCAGCGTTCGCTCGTAGCGCTTTCCACCCTGTTCCTGCAGAAAGTCACGGTTGATACCCTGAAGGTAAATGGCGCGACCCAGCAGCACCACAAAACCCAGACCAATCATCAGCAGCACCAACCTGCCACGCCAGAGAGGGAACTGGACTCGTGTAATAGGATTGTCGAAAAAAGGCGCGCGTCTCATCGCGTAGCCCCTGTGTTGCTCTGTCCTTGCGCACCGTCTGTCTCATTGATATATATCGTCTTGGACGGCACGATGGGTACCATTTTCAAGGTTTCGCGAGCGATCTGATCCACGCGCGCATTGCGGGCAAGCTCAGCCCGCTCAAGCTGCAACTGGCGCCACTGAACATTCAGTTCGCGCGCCTGGGAAAGCAATTGCTCGTTCTGAATATAAAGATGGCGCGACTGATATCGGGCCGTCACAAGCGAAATGGCCGAAAGCATCACTAATATCGCCATAACGAAGACGGCTCGCCCCATCAGCGCCTCCGCCTTGAATAAGAACGTGACGAGTCCTCGGTGCTAATGCTGCCGTGCAATGGCGTGCTGGTTCTGCGCGCAACACGCAAGACCGCAGAACGCGAACGCGGATTCTGCGCCACTTCTTCGACAGCAGGAAGCACCCGACGCAGCTCAGTCAATAAAGGCTGTGGCATATCAATCTCGCGCAAGGGCATGCGTGCAAACTCTTCATGGGGACGCGCAGCGCGCTGCATGAACTGTTTGACTTTGCGATCTTCGAGCGAGTGAAAACTGATCACAGCGAGCACTCCTCCACTGGCCAGACGAGCTAGAGCTGCCTCGAGGGCGCTGCCAAGCTCCTCGAGCTCCCGATTGATGTAAATCCGTATAGCTTGAAATGTCCGTGTCGCCGGATGCTGACCCTTTTCGCGCGTCCTGACTGCGCCAGCGACGATACCGGCAAGGTCAAGCGTGCGGTCAATGGGCCGCTCTGAGCGGCGAGCAACAATCGCTTTTGCAATCTGAAGAGCAAACCGTTCTTCGCCATAATCTTTAAAGACCTCCCGCATTTCATCCTGACTGGCGTGTGCCAGCCATTGCGCCGCAGTTTCGCCCTGCGACGTATCCATCCTCATATCGAGGGGGCCATCACGCATGAAGGAAAACCCCCGTTCGGCCTGATCAATCTGTGGCGACGAAACACCCAGATCAAACATCAGTCCGTCAACCTGCATGACCTTCTGCTCATCAAGCAGCCTGCCCAGATCTCCAAATCCACCGTGCAGAGATGTCACTCTCGGATCAACCACTGCAAGCCTGTCTGCCTGCTCTATCGCTTGCGGATCCCGATCAATCACCAGCAGTCGGGCCTGCGGCCCGAGGCGTTCCAGCAATAGCCTGGAATGCCCACCCCGCCCGAACGTCGCATCGACATAGATCCCTTGCGCCGGCGCACTTTGTGCGGGCACTAGCGCATCGACGGTCTCGTGCAACAGCACGGTGCGGTGGGCAGGCTCTGTCACGGTTCAGAAAGAAAATTGATTAAGGACTTCAGGCATTGCTCCGGCCAAATCTTCTGCCTCACGCTTGGCAAGCTCAGCCGCATCCCAAAGTTCAAAGTGCCCACCCATACCCAGCAACATGACATCACGCGACAAGGTCACTGCCTGCCGCAATTCGGGAGCAATCAACACGCGACCCGCACTATCAATCTCGACGTCCTGAGCATTACCCAGCAACAATCTCTGCAGGGCTCTGGCCTGCATCGGAAACGCGGCGATCTGTTCACGCTTTTTTTCCCACTCCGGGCGTGGATAGACGAGCAGACAGCCATCGGGATGTCTTGTGATCGTCAGGCGACCTTCGGCCTGTGTCGTCAGCGCGTCACGATGCCGGGCCGGAACATTAATCCGACCCTTGGAGTCCAGCGTGAGGGCACTGCTGCCTTGAAACACAAAATTCCCCACAAAAATACACAAAACCACACATTTCCCCACTCTACGGCAGATTGGACTGAATGGTCAAGTGAAATTGCTGGGAATTCTCAATGGTGACAACGACTTAGCTGACAATTTGAATGCCAGATCAAGTTAAAATCATTTTTAAATCATGAGATTGCGTGCCACTCTGAATGTGGCACATTAAATAGAGGGGATTTCAATAGGCCTACTGGCCTGAGGTGTGATGTGCGGGACAAGCCTGTAGGCCGGATTCTGTAAACAAAACCAGGTTTTGCTGGCAATCATTCATCTCGGCGACATATTGCTATGGCGCTCTAGCCACCTACCCGCATGCTCGGACGGGCCGCCCTCTACGCCTCGAAGAGGCGAACACATGCCTATTTGGTGTTGCTCCCGGTAGAGGTTGCCGCGTTTCACCCTGCCGCGTTGATCTGTCACCAGATCATGCGCCATGGTGTGACCATGGCGGTGTGGGCTTTAGCCCACCCTCGCGTCAGACTCGTCTCTGTGGCCCTGTTCCTCAGCTTATTCCCACTCGCGTGAGACCTTGCCGGACGGCCGTTAGCCGCTACCGCGCCCTGAGGAGTCCGGACCTTCCTCGGTGCGTGTAACACGCAACGCGATTGCCCAGCTCGCCCCGCTCCGCGATTGTATGCTGTTTGCCGCCCGCCAAATGTCAGCGGCCCTGCCAATCCACGTAAAAAGAACAATTTCAGAGGTTCGACCCCGAAAGATCCTGCACATGCTCGCCGTAACTGCGACAATGAGGGTCGACCGCAAGGATTTTTGACTCACCGTTGACTGATTCGCATGACCGCATTGATCACCCTGCAAGACATTGACCTGGCTTTTGGCCACCACGCACTACTCGATCACGCCAACCTGAGCATCGGGGACAGCGAACGCATAGGATTGATTGGACGCAACGGCGCTGGCAAATCATCCTTGCTCAAACTCCTTGACGGCAGGCAACAACCTGACGACGGAACCATCACCAGCGTTGATGGCTTGCGGGTAGCCACCGTCGAACAAGAACCCGATCTGGAAGGCGAGACTGTTCTGGATGCGCTGATGGCTTGTGGCGAACGTGGGGTGGCAAGAGAGCCTTGGGAAATTGAAGCAGCATCACTGCAGTGGGCAGATCGCCTTGGCATTGATGCCCGGACACCTGTCACCAGCCTCTCCGGCGGCATGCGCAAGCGCGTCGCTCTGGCGGGCGCTCTGATTCAGCAACCGACTCTGCTGTTACTCGATGAGCCGACCAACCATCTGGATCTTGACGGCATTAACTGGCTGGAAGGGTTGTTGCTGAACTGGCGCGGTAGCGTGGTTCTGATCACCCATGACCGGGCATTTCTCGACCGTGTGGTGACCCGTATCGTAGAACTGGATCGAGGCAGACTGCTGAGTTTTCCGGGCAACTTCACTCAGTGGCAGGAAAGAAAGGAGCAATGGCTCCACTCGGAAGCACTGGAAAATGCACGTTTTGAC
>CAZBIN010000011.1:10801-33914 GCA_964491995.1 uncultured Orrella sp. | reverse complement strand
GCTCGCGAACCGCAGCATTGGCATAGCTGGCATGCATGAAAAAGTACTGCACATCAGGATTCGCAAGGTTCGCACGGGTGCGAACAAACCCATGGACCAGACCGGTTCCCAGACTCAGGATGCCGCGTCGGGTCAGTATGTACTGCAGGCCAGATCTGACCAGACGTAATCCGCGTGTGGTCTCGTTGAGCGTCTCCAGACCTCTTACGCGCCAGTTCATGCGCGTTGCGAAGTGGTCTATGTAGTTCTCGCCCACACCAGGGTTTGCCAGGATCACGGGAATACCAAGTTTCTGGAGTCGAATCGGGTCACCGATACCCGAGAGTTCGAGCAACTGCGGCGATTGAACAGCACCGGCGCACAGGAGCACGGATTTTCTGGCGCGAGCAGTCAGCGTGGTGCCGTTGTGTTGATACAGCACGCCGTGGCAGCGGGCCCCCTCACACAGCACTTTTTGCACCCTCGCGTTGGTCAGCACCCTCAGGTTTGAGCGGCTCAGGGCAGGCTTGAGATAACCGTCGTAGGTGCTCCAGCGCAGTGATTGCTTTTGTGTGACCTGATAGTAGCCAAAACCGTCTTGGTGCTGGCCGTTGTAATCCGGGTTGTAAGGGTAGCCGGCCTGTTTGGCAGCGTCGAGCAATGCGGTTGCGATCTGAACTCGCTCACGTACCTGATCGATGTGCATAGGACCTTGGCCTCCTCGCGCGCGCTGGGCGAATGCATAGCGCTCGAGCTTGGAGAAGTAGGGCATCAGATTCTCTGCACTCCAACCATCAGCGCCGAGAGACTGCCAGTGGTCGTAATCTGAGGGTTGTCCCCGGACATAAATCATGCCATTGATGAGGCTTGACCCACCGAGTCCCTTGCCTCGCGGAATTGCAATCGTGCGCCCCATGACGTTGTCCTCGGGTTGGGTCTGGAAGCGCCAGTTGTATACGGGGTTGACCAGGAGCTTGGTGAAGCCTGCCGGAATCTTGATCCATGGACTGCGCGGTTTGCCACCGGCTTCGAGCATTAGAACGCGAGTGCAACCATCTGCACTCAGTCGGTTTGCCAGTACACAGGCGGCCGTTCCTCCACCCACGATGACGTAGTCGTACTCAGCCATGGCTTGACTCGCGGATCCCCATGAACTGAAGCATGAGTCCGGCTTGCGAGCTGAGCATTGGCAAACCGAGATGAATCTTGCAGCCGCGTGCCTGAGCCAGTCGGAGCATGGCAGTTATCTCTGGCTTCATGATGATCTCTGCCACAATCTGTGTTGGCAGCAAGTCATCGAGGCGCATGGGCAAAGGGTCAGTGTCTTTCATGCCCAGCGAGGTGGCATTGACAATCAGATCAAAACCTGTGGGTCTGGGGCCGGTCGTCTGAAAATTCAGAGCAGGAAATGCCTGACGCAGACGGCGTGCAAGGTCGTCGACTTTTTCGGGTGTCCGGTTGTAGACCGCCAGTGTGGCCACACCCGCCTGTGCCAGTGCAAACGCAATTGCATTGGCTGCGCCACCGGCGCCAGCCATGAATACCTTGAGTCCTCTGGGTTCAATGCCGTGACTGCGCAACCCTGCCACGAAACCTTTGCCGTCCAGAATATCGCCGATCATCCGACCATCGGGTTCGCGACGCACCACATTGACCGCGCCAACCAGTCGAGCGGTATCCGATACTTCATCGCACAGGCGGGCGACGGCCTGCTTGTGGGGGACCGTGACAACTAGCCCGCCAAAGTTCCTGATGCCTCTGAGTGCCTTGAAGAAATCAGGCAAGTCCTGTGCACAAACATGGGCAGGTACCAGAACTCCATTGAATCCGTGCGCCCGGAAAATGGCGTTGGCAGCCTGCGGTGTCTTGACCTGCTCGACAGGGTCAGCCACGATCGCGTAGAGTCGCGTGTTTCCGTCTATTTCCATGACCATGCTGCTTGTTTCCTTTTCAGGGCGTCAGAGAGATGCTCGATATTATGATTACTCCACTCCGAGGCTTGTAGCGGGGTTTCTGCGGGCATCACTAGCCCATCGACGGAAAATTCCTTCTCGACCAGATTGAGCCATGATCGGCAGCATGGAATCATCAACGAGAATTTTTTCAAGAAAATGAGTGACGTCTGGTCATAGTAAGCGCTTTCTGTTTAATCTTCGCATAAGGCTGTCGAACCGCTGAGCGCAAAGTCAGGGGCACGATGGTTTCGTGATCTCATCAGGCATCGTTTCCCTTAATGGAACCACAGGATTCTCCATGATTATTCTTCCCTCACTGGTTTTTGGATTTCTGGCTGCGCTCATGACACTGACCGGAAATCGTAAGGTGTCTCTGGCGAGCTGGGTCCTTGCACTTGTGTTCATGCTGGGAGCGATGAGCTACCACATGGATGATGTGCTTGATATCAGTCTGTAAGGGGGCAACATGCCATATCCGTTTCAGTCCGCGAGGCCACTGGCTCCCGTTTCCTTTTTTCTGAACACATTGGCACTGGCTGGTATTTGCACGGCTCTGCTGGCAGCCTTTTTCTTCCAGTTGGTGCTTGGAGAAATCCCATGCCCATTGTGCATGCTGCAGCGTGTAGGCCTGATGCTAGTCGGACTGGGCTTTGCGATGAACTTGCGTTTTGGGCCTGCGGCTGCGCACTATGCGGTGGTGATCTTGTCAGCCATGGTCGGCGCTGGCGTGTCTTTACGTCAGATTCTCCTGCACATCGCACCCGGTGATCCGGGGTTCGGATCGACCGTACTCGGCTATCACATGTACACGTGGGGATTTGTCGCGTTCATGGGCAGTATTGTTTTTAGTGCGGTGATGCTGTTTGTCGACCGTGAGCGGTTGGCTGGCGCAGGGCAGATGATACGAACAAGGACAGTAACGGTACTGGTGGTCTTGCTCTTGGTGTTATCGGGAGGCAATGTGGTTTCGGATGTGCTGACGTGCGGCCTTGCCCCATGCGACGGGGATCCAAAGGGCTATATCTTTCAGCGCTGATCTGTCTGTGATGCTATGTTCCTGCCAGCACAGGGGCGCCCGACATGAGCGAGCCACCCCACTGGCGCGGCAACGTGTCAAGTCAAAGTCGGCGAGTCGGGAACCTCGGCGACAGAGAAGTGTGGGCTTGCAATAAACTCAAGTCCGGTACCAGTCTTTGACAGCAGCGACGTAGCGGCTAACACCTTGCGAGACGCTGACAGAATCCAGTGCGCCATAGGATAGACGCTGATAGTTTCCAGCAAGGGGATCGGAGAGTCCAAATGCGAATCCGGGCACACAGGCGACCTTATGCTTTTGTGTCATGAACTGATTGAAGGCCATCCGGTCGGTGCTTTTGTCCAGTGGCGGTAGTTTCATCAGTACGTAAAAGGCTCCTTCTGTTCGTGGAAACTCTGCCAAGTCCCCTATCTCGTCCAGTGCATCGAAGACATTCTTGCGTACGGAACTGAGTGCCTGCACTTTGGGCTCGACCCATGCGCGTCCGTGGTGCAATGCCTCGACGGCAAGCAGTTGCGACACCACGGGTGCACAGATCAGGTTGGTGTCCTGGACTTTGGTCATGGCCTCGTTCAGGTGAGCAGGGAACACGACGTAGCCCACCCGCCAGCTGGCCATGCCATAATTTTTAGACATGGAGAAAAACGAAAGGGTGTGCTCAACGGCACCCGGCAGGCTGGCTGGAGAAAAGTGACTCCGACCGTCATAAGTAAAATATTCGTAGGCTTCGTCACTGAAGTGGTAAAGACCTTTTTGAGCGCATATCTCGTTCACAGCGATGAGTGACTCTCTGGAGTAAACCGCGCCAGTCGGGTTGTTGGGTGTTACGGTGACGATTGCCCGAGTTCTGGAGGTGATCGCCATGGCTATCGCATCAACATCCAGACTCCAGTCTTGATGGGTATTGACGTATATGGGTGTGCATCCGCACATGCGAATCGCCATTTCGTGATTGAAATAGAAGGGCCGTGGCAGAATGATTTCGTCACCCGGGTCCGCGATCGCAAGCAAGCTGTTGAGAAATGCCATGTTGCTACCGGCAGTCACCATGACGGATGCGCGGGAGTCCACCTTGATGCCGTTGTCCTGAAGCAGCTTTCCGGTCAATGCCTCCAACAGGGCAGGGTGCCCCATAACGGCCTGGTACTTGTTGAGCTGAATGTCGCTCATGAGGCGTGGTATTGCCTCAATGGCTTCGGTCGGTGGGCCGTAGTTCACGACACCCTGGCCCAGCGAAATGGTCCCTGGGTTGTCTCGGACCAAAGCGGCAATGGTCGGGATGATGGGCGCGTCGACTGCGAGCATTCGGCGAGATGAAAGGTTCATAACAGAAGCTTCTGTGGATAGTCGGGACAGCGCAAAGTGTACACAGCCGGTGAGCCTGTTTCGCTGGCGTGCAAGAGGATGCCTCACAGGGTTTCAAGCAAACAGGGCAACTCCGGGAGCAAACGGCAGAAATGCACCGGGAAAGGAGTTGCTTTGTTGTCGAGGCCTCCGGTCAGAATCGCAAGCCGCGCATGACCGCACGATGCGACGCCATCTGGTTGAATTCACTGCCGTATCAGTCACCTTGCAGATCGTTGATAAAGCGCCTGGCAAGAACCCCATCGGGTGTTTCCAGATCCTGCAGAATGGAATAATGGTGTCGTTCGGGAAGTATCGTCAGGCTCGTCTGGATGGTCTGGCTCTGAATGTGTTCGGAAAAGAGGATGGATTGCTCCACCCATCCCTGCGGTTCGGTCTGACCCACAATGATGTCGTAGGCAGTGTTTCGGGATCCTGGGAAATTGACCGGACTCAGAGGCTCAACATCGTCAGGGACAAGCCTGATCTCCTGATTGACGGAAATCTTGAGCACAGGGCTCAGTTCATAGATTCCGCTGATCAGATAGGCTTTGCGGATCAGACCGTCGGGCAGACTAAACTCGGCAGGCGCCTGCGCCAGCACCATGGCGACTAAATGAGCGCCGGCGGAATGCCCGGCAACGAATATCCGGTCAGCATCAAACCCCAGTGACTCGGCTTGAGTATGAAGCCAGAGCAAAGCCTGCTGGATCTGGGTACTGATCTGACGCACAGTGACCTTGGGGCACAAGTCGTAGTTGAGGATGACCATATTGGCATTGCTCGGTTCGAGCGCATTGAAAATATAGCCAAAGTCGTCTTTGTCCCGTCCGCGCCAGTATCCTCCATGGATGAAGACAAACAGGGGCTGCCCAGGCTGGCTTGATCGACGCAGGTTCAGGTTGGCCAACGGCCCCGGGCCATAGCGAAGTTGCTCGATGTCACCAAACTTCTGATGTGCTTGATCGCTCTTGACTTTGCTTTTGGCAACAAACTCTTCGGCCTCAGGCACTGCACGGCGAGGGTTGAATTGGCTTTCCCAGTCCTGGGTCATGATGGTTTAACCTCCGCGACGATCTGGATTTCGACTTTGAAGCCGTAGTGCAATGCAGAGACGGGTACCACTGCTCGGGCAGGCTTGTGTGATCCGAACACTGATGCGTAGATGGTGTTGAACTCGGGCCAGAGTGCGACATCCGAAATGTAGGCAGTGCACTGAACAACTTGTTCCATGGAGCTGCTCGCAGCTTCAAGGATCAGCTTGCATCGTTCAAAAACGGATCTGACCTGACGTTCGAAGGTGTCATCGATGCCTGATGCGGCTGCATCTGGCAAGATGCCAGAAACAAATATCAGACCATTGGAGACAACAGCGTGACTGTAGTGTCCTGCGGGGGTAGGTACCTGACTGGCATGAATGAAGTCCATGGGGTGTTGGCAGCTTGTTCAGTGATAATCAATGTTGTCGACGGGTGGTCTTGATGGCGCACCGGCCTGAGGTTGCTGGTGGCAGCATAAGTTTCAGTATGCGCTTGTGCAACCCCGGCAATCCCTGGACTGCCGGGTGGCAGTCAAACACGCCTGATATCAGCGTGAGTGTCTTTCGACTTCGTTAAAAAATGTCTGAACGGCCATGTTGAACGCGGCAGGCTCTTCAAGATTGATCGCGTGACCCGTGTTCGGGTAGACCAGAAGGTGCGCGTTGGGCAACGTATTTTTCAGATACAGATTGGTTTGCAGGCAGGGCGCATCCTGATCTCCGACAAACAGCAGAACCGGTAGCTGCAGCTTGCGGATCTCCTCATCAAAAGACTCGATGGACGGACGGCTGGCCTGATACATGGTCAGTGTGTGAGCCATGCCTTGCGGATCATGCTCCGAGAGGTGATCGACAAATCGTTGCCATCCAATCGGATCTTTGCGTTTGAGACCAATCCGAGTGGGCGCATAACCAATTTCCTGTGCGGCGATGCGTGAGCCCTGGGTCCGGAAGACTTCAGCCTGACGGCGACACTTATCCGCAAATTCCGCCCTGTCCTCCATCGGAGATCCTGACCCGACACCAGCGATTACCAGGGAAGTGGCTTTTTCCGGGTACTTCATGCCAAACCTCAGTGCCGCGTAAGCGCCCATGCTGAGTCCGACCACATGCGCCATGCCAAGGCCCAGACCGTCAATGACAGCGGCGATGTCATCGGCAGCATATTCCAAGCCGTAAAGGTTGGGATCATCCGGAACATCGGACGGACTATAGCCGCGTGCGCTGTAGGTAACGCACAGGTAGTTTCTGGAAAACCACTGAACCTGGGTTTCCCATTCCCGGTAGTCTGCTGCCATCTCATGCACGAAGACGATCGGGTGACCGTTGCCATTTTCCTCAACGTATAGCTTTGCACCTTTGGCCTGAATATAGGACATATCAACCCCTTGTTGAAATATCTGGCAGCCTGGACGCTGAGTCCTGGCCGCAATGGCTGCGGCGTACGATTGGCGACAAGACTTTTGGCGGTGAGACAAGCACCACTCGAACGCGAAAGAATAATTATGCGCCAGTTGCAGGGTGCATTTCATACAGGTTTGTCTCAAGATGTGGAGTCAGTCATTTGGGCTCGCGCCGATCTGCGTGGTGCAAGACATGCTTGGCACGGGTGGCTTGTGCGCCGGATCAAGCATGAAGACCAAGGCATGACTCAAGACTGCCATGGCAAATAATCAGAAGACAGACCCGATGAAGCTAAAGCTGTACCGTCCTTGCCGGCAGCCGGCGCTTCACCTTGCCAATGTGTCAAACTTCGAGTGAAATCCGTGGGCGGTCAGAGCCAACGACCGTTGTCTTTAATCTGTTGTCAACGTATGTCGAGAAAATGCCGGTGGCGATCCGCTGGGCTGGCGCCAGCCTCTGTCTGGGTCTTTTGATTGTTAGGTTCATCATGGAAATTGAGCGCGTGACCGTTGAGTTTTATGAGCAATTACAAAAGGCGTTCGACCATTTCAACCTTCGCCTGTTTGAGAGATCTCTGCCGCCGTGCCTGATAACACTTCGATCATCCAACCGGCACTATGGGTACCATCACAAGGACCGCTTTGTCAGCAAACAGGGCACGACGATGGATGAGCTTGGGTTGCATCCGGGATTTTTTACTCTGAGACCCGTCGAGGAGGTGCTGTCAACCTTGGTGCATGAGATGGTCCATCACTGGCAGGCCGCTCATGGCCAGACCACCAAATCCAATCCCCACAACCGTGAATGGGCACAGAAAATGCGATCTCTGGGTCTTGAGCCCAGTTCGACCGGATTGCCAGGTGGGAAGGACTCAGGACGCAGTGTCAGCCATTACATCGTGCCCGATGGGCTTTTTATCAGGTCGTGCAGGGATCTGCTCGATGATGGTTTCGAGCTTCTCTGGTACGACCGCTATGCGCCTCGGGCGTCAGCTGCGGCCATTGATCGCCAGGAGGTCCTCGAGCAGGCAGGGATTGTTCTGGAAATGTCTCCCGTTCCTGCGCAATCCATCGTCTCGGTTCAAGCGGAGTTGCCGGTTGTGATCAACCGGCAACCACCACGCGCGCTTGATCGGGTGAGATATCTCTGTGCGGGTTGCGGTCTCAAGGCCTGGGCCTCAGCGGATGCCATGTTGCAATGCGGTCGTTGTGTTGAACCCATGACCACGGCCTGACTTTGCGCGGTGGGGTTCGAGTCGTTATCAAAATGCAGATTCCAGCGGTTATCATCAAGTTATTAAAAACATAATTCATTGAATCCTCCACCATGCGGTCTTTCCCAGCCATGCGCTTGTTAGCCCGAGCGCTGTATCTTCTGCTGTCTCTGGCATTTCTGATCACATTTCTGATCACGCTGTGGATGACTTTCTACTCACCGGTCAATGCCGATGAGATTTTCTGGAAGTTGATGATTGCCCGTCTGGAGGGCGACGACGGCAAGCTGGTTTATCTGTTTGCACAGTGCCGTCAAGGTCAGTGGATCGACGCACCACTGACCTGGTATCCAGCGATGTGGATAAATGCCTGGCTGTATGAAGATGCGAGTCAGCCATGGGAGCTGCGAATTCATGGGTGGGTTGTCTTTCTGGTGCTGATTGCGCTCTGGTCGTGGTTGTTGAAAAAAAAATCAGGGCTTGGCCTGCCAGAGTCATTTCTGGCGGTCAGTGCATTTCTGTCGGTTGGCGTGATGCCGTTTCTGATGGTTTTTGAGCGTCCGGAGCAACCACTGCTGCTTTTGCTCACACTCTCGTTACTGACCGCCCTGACCAGGCAAAGAGGTCTCGCTGTTGCGAGCGTCGCCAGCACCACACCACAGGCACCCGCCGGCTGGTGGAGAGGGTTGCTGGTTGTGTTGGGTTTTGCGCTGATCGGCACGCTGATGTCAGGCACCCACCCTAAAGGCATGTTCCTGTTTCCTGTCCTGCTGATCCTTGCGTGGCGTCAAGTGAGGTCATGGTCGTTGCTCGTGTTGCTGGCTGTCATCCTCGGGTGGACGGCGTTTGATACGCAGCAGGTCTGGCAGTTGCGTACGAGCTGCCCGGAATTCCCTGGTTTGATGAAGGTTCTGCAGAACCTTACGCTTCGGCCTGGAATGCTGTTTTCTGATCCGATAGGCTTTATCAAGGCTGGCTGGGCCAACTTGATGGCTTTTGGTGCTTATGTTCATAGTCTGGAGTTTCGCCAGGCTTATATCTCGAGCTGGCTACCTGTTGCGGACAGTGACTGGTCGATCAGAGAGCCTTTAGTGTTGCTTGCCAATGCGTTGTTATGGGTGCCTCTCGTGGTTGCAGTTCTGGTCATTGGCGCGAACTGGCTGAGTCGCAGACGGATCAATGTATGGTCAGACGCGTTGCTCTGGCTGTGCCTTGCAATGGCTTTAATCGCGATTCTCGTCTTGCAGACTGCGAAGAATTTTTATGAAGCGTCGATGGTCTGGCCACTGATCTTGTTGTTGATGATATTCAGCTTTGGCCAGCCTCTGGCAAAGCCGACGGGCGCGAGAGTGCGCCTTTTACTATCACTTTTGATCGGTGTGGCTTTGGTGTCCGGCGTTGTCCGCTTTGACCGGTTTGGTGATGCCACACAAGAGTGGCGCAAGGTTCGCATTGACCAGACAGAGCGTGAAGATCTGCGCAATGAAGCCTTGCAGGAGTTTGCGCGCCAGGAGTGTGCCATTGGTGAGGATTCGAAGCGACTGGTGCTGGACAAGGACAGCTATCAGTCGTTCTGGGAGCATGAACAACCGATATTTCTCGATTACGCTGCCGGCTGGTGGGGCGCTGAGGCCGATATTCGCAAGACGCTGCGGGAGCGGCAGGTCGGTGGGCTGGTTGGGAAGTGTGAGCGCGTACCGGAGGTTTTGCGTCCCTTCATGATTCAGGACTCTGATGGATCGGGCGCGCCAGGCGGGTTTTGCTGCATCGCCGCGCAGCATCTGCGCTAGCCATTCGACATACGGAGGGTGGTGTGGGTGACTGGATGGCGGTGCGTTCACACCGCCCGCATTCAGTGGCGTTTGAGCACGGTAAATAGTGAACTACCTGCAGGGCTCCAGCGTAAATACTGCATCTCAAGGCGAATCAAGTGATACAGGACGCTGTTGAGCACACCCGTGTGGTTTTTCAGGTCAGACTCGGGCAGGATTGGGCTGTCGGGATTGTCAGTCAGGCGCTGCCAGGTACGCACCAGGTAGATGGCAGGTGCGAGCACGACAGGCCAGTAACGCAACTCGACCGCGTCAAATCCTGTCTGCGCAAAAAGCTGCTGGAACTCGGTGCGGTCAAACCGGTGCGTCACACCAACCGCGCGGTCGTGTTGTCCGCGAAACCCTGCAAGCGCAGGCAGGTTCATGATGAGCAGTCCACCAGGATTAAGCCGCTCGAATGCGTCTGCGATGAACCGCTTCCTTTCCGCCGGCGATAGGTGGTAGAGCACGTCATTGCTCACGATGACATCAAACCGTGAGGGCAATTCAAAAGAATGGATGTCGTTCAGATTGCCAACTTCGACTTGCAAGCCTCGATCTCGGCAGATTCTGACTGCGACCGGTGAGAGATCAAAGCCTTGGACAAACTCATATCCAGCCCGTTTAAGCGCGCTCAGCAGTCCGCCAGTGCCGCATCCTGCGTCCAGGATAGTTATCTGCTGGGAAGCATGTTGCCGCTGGATGGCGTCAAGCACCAGGTGATGGAGCGTGCGATACCACCAGTGACTGGCTTCAACTTGCGCCATGACCTCGTATTCGCGAGGGTTGTCGATCATGTTCTAAATACCCAGACTCGTTGGATCACAAAGCTCATCAAAGTCACGACGACCAGCGCCACCGCCTGTCCGATCAACGGATCGAGTCTGACCCATTCTGTCAGTGCGGTCAGAATCCCGGCGTTGAGCAGATAGACCAGTACATAAGTGAGCACGAAGCGTGTAAACGCCTGCTGATGCCCGGCGGTGCTCTTGAATGTGACGCGGCGGTGGTTGACATAGCCGATCAGAATGCCCAGAGCGTACGCAATGGCGAGAGCCAGGTTGTAGTTCAGCTCGAGAATTTTATAACCGACGCCAAAAATGGCGTAGCCGATCAGCGTATTGGCTGAACCGACCAGCAAGAAAATCCAGATTCTGGAGTCTCTGAGAGAATCAGTCCAGGATTTCATGCAGGGCGTCGAGAACACGGTGGGCGCTGTCGATCGGCAGTTCCGGATAGATAGGTATTGAGAGGATTTCACCGGCAAGTGACTCGGTCACGGGCAGACTGTTGTCCTGGTAGCCGAGAAACTCGTAGCCTCGCATGCGGTGAATCGGAAACGGATAGTGAATCCCGGTCTGGATATTGCGTTGCCCCAGAGCTTGGCGCAGGGCATCACGGTCTGGCGCACCTTTTAACGTCTTGATGACAAAAAGGTGATAGGAGTGACCGATCCCAGGTTTTGCGGCAAGATGCTGGACTGTCTTTGGCAACCCACCTTGATAAATCTGTGCCAGCGCGCGACGTTTGACCAGATGTTCGGGCAGGTGTTTGAGCTTGATGTTCAGGATGGCGGCCTGGATCTCGTCGAGACGGCTGTTAATGCCCTCACGTTCAGCGTAGTACAGGTCGTCAAAACCATATTTGCGGATGCGGCGCATTTCCCGTGCCAGCAAAGCGTCAGGTGTCGTGCAAAGACCACCATCGCCGTACGCACCAAGATTCTTGGTGGGGTAGAAGGAAAATGCGGCGGCATGCCCGAAGGTTCCCACCATCCGTCCGTTAATCATGGTGCCATGGGCTTGTGCGCAGTCTTCAATCACTGGCACGCCATTGCGACCGGCGATTTGAAGGAGTTCGGGCATGTTCACGGCGTTGCCAAACAGGTGCACGGGAATGATTGCACGGGTCTTGGAGGTGATCCGCGCTTGGACCTTGCCCAGGTCCATCAGTGCCGTGTCGGGATCAACGTCAACAAACACCGGCGTTGCCTTGACCATCCGGATCGCGCTCACTGTCGGTACGGCGGTGTTGGCAACCGTGATCACCTCGTCGCCGGGGCCCACGCCCAAAGCCATCAGACATACCACCAGGGCATCAGTGCCGTTGGCGACGCCCAGACTGTGCATCTCTTGCCCCAGAAATGCGCTGAATCCCTTTTCAAACCTGTCGACCTCAGAGGCGAGAATTAGCTCGCCTGATCGCAGCACACGCTGCATGGCGCCCAGCATCTCGTCTTCGAGAGCGAGATACTGTTCACGGTAATCAAACATCTTGATGGTTTCAGAACTCATGGTTTCAGGTAGTTGGCACGGTTTTCTTGGTAGAACGCCAGGGTTTTTGTCAATCCCGGATGAAGGTGGGTCTTGGGCTGCCAGCCCGTCACTTTGCTAAATGCTGAATAGTCCCCGTAGTAATCGCCGATGTCGATCAGTTTCTTGTCATCGGGAAACGGCACGACCTTGTAGCGTAGCTCCGAGATATCAGCCAGTGTCTCTATAAAGTCGAGCAGGCTGTAGCGATCATGGGTAGATCCCAGGTTAAAGACATGACCAAAACACTCGTCGTGCAGCAAGGAAAGTACGAGTGCATCGACTACATCGTCAACGTAGTTGAAATCGCGTATCTGTTTGCCATCGCCAAATATCTGGATTTCCTGACCCGTCAGGCACCGCTTGAGGAATACTCCAATAAATCCCTGCCGATCATTCTGGATCTGTAAACGAGGACCGTAAGTATTGGTCAACCGAAGGACGGTTGACTTGACGTCATAAACGCGGTCATAGAGCAGATGGTAATACTCTGCCGCAAGTTTGTTGATTCCGTTGACATCGACTGGCAAAACGGGATGGTCCTCTCTGACCGGCAGGTGCTGTGGTGTGCCGTAAACCTGACGGGTTGAGGTGTACACAATGCGTGCATCAGGACTGTGGAGACGACATGCCTCGACTAGATTCATGGTTGACACACAATTCACGCCCAGGTCTGTCAGGGGCTCGCGCATGCTGTCACCGTGGCTGACTTGCCCTGCCAGATGAAAGATGGCTTGCTGACCCTTGACGATCTGGGCGAGTGCCTGAAAGCTGCGCATGTCATCCTGGTAGATCCGCACTCGCTCCCGGATCGGTTCGATGTTTTTCCAGTTGCCCCCAAACTCGGGAATCATGGCATCGACAAGGGTGACGTTGGCGCCCAGCGCGACCATGCGGATAGCCAGCGAGCTTCCAATGAATCCAAGCCCTCCGGTGATCAGGACATTGCGTCCTGCGTACCAATCTTCATTCAGTGCCAATCAGTTCTGCTCCTTGTCCTTGATGGTTCTTCGAACCACAAACTGCGGTATCTGGTTAAGTTTGAGCAAGACGCGGCCGAGATACTCACCCATAAGCCCAATCGCAACCAGCTGAACACTGGACATAAAGAGAATCGCCACAAAGACAGAGGCCCAGCCAGTTGGCAGCTCGGGGTTGATTAGCTTTTCGATGATCACCACGATCGCAGCCACGCCACTCAGTGCTGCCAGTATCAATCCGAGAGCACTTGCCACTCGGAGTGGCAGGATCGAGAAGTTGGTGAACATGTTCAGCCATAGGCTTATCAGCTTGGTCAGCGAGTAGTTGGAGCGTCCAACTTCGCGGCTGTAATGCTCGACTTCCAGGCGACCATAGCGCGACGTGTTGCGCAAAATCAGGCCATCAATGTAGGGGAACGGTCCGTCATATTTGATGATCTGCTTAACCAGGGAACGCCTGATTGCCTTGAACGACGACAGGTACAGATCCCTGGGTTTCTTGAGGACGTAGCTCGCAACCAGGTTGTTGAAGGCGCTTCCAAGGTTGCGATCAGCACTGTGCTGTTTTTTCTTGTAGTAAGAAAACACGACGTCGTACCCACCACGATCGAGTTCATCAACCAGCCTGACGACCTCATGAGGCGGATTTTGCAGATCGTCGTCCATGATCACGACAAAGTCACCTGTGCAGTGGGTCAGACCCGCCATCACGGCGTTGTGCTCGCCAAAATTTTTCGACAGCTCGAGATAAACAATCCAGTCGTGTTCACGCGCGGCCAGTTCACAAACCTCATCGGAATTGTCACGGGTGCTGCCATCATTGACAAGAACCAGTTCGAGGTCGTTCTGAGGTCTGAGTTGTTTGTCAAGTTCTGCAATGAGTCTTGGAACAGTGGCTGCGCCGTTGTAGACGGGCACCACGACAGAGATGCGTCGCGTACTGGGCATGGTAGGAGTGGTTTAGCTTGTCGTTGACAACTTTGGCGGCGTTTGTTTGAGCACCTGCATCATCCGGTCTCCATTTAACAGAATGTCTGGCCGGGATGCGTGGTGTGACCTTTTGTCTTTTTTCTTGTTGCTTTTCTGTGTGTCTGATAGTAAGTGGTGACGTTGGTCGTAATCAAGTTTCCCGTGACTGGATGGGTTGTGGGCTGTTGTTTTTGTGCTGCCTTTCCGACCACTCTTGCGATTGATCTGCTGTCTGCCTCTGATCTCATGCCTGGAATGACTGGCACCGCAGTGGCTTGTTGGATATTCCAGATGCCATTCATGCGATATATGTGGTAGAAAAACGGCAGAATGAACAAGATGACGACAACGACTGTATGAGCGTACCCGAAACAACACCGAACTTTCCTGTATCAACCGGTTCATCCGATCTTGTGATGCAGGCAGCATCGATTCTGTACGCCAACGGACAGACGACTCACCGGGTGGTGCGTGATGCCGGCCGTCTGGCGCAGTCCAGGGGACTGGATATTGAAATCCTCGCCCAGTGGGATTCGCTGCTTTGCAGGTTTCGTCCTCTGGGTCAATCCGATGCGATGTGGCAAACCTCGCTCGTAACGGTACAGCCACTGGGCGTTGATATGAACAAGGTGGCACAGGCGACAGCAGCCATCGAGCGCAGCCTGGTCCTGCGAGAGCGAGATTCCGACTCATGTGTCAAGGTTGAGCCCAGAACTGAAGTGGCACCAGATCCGCTTGCAGCGGAACTTGGGCGTATCCAGGCGCTCGCGCCCAGTCGTCTTGTCAGGTTTGCTTTGATGTGTGCCGTCGGGGCCTCGAGCCTTGGGCTTGTTTTCGGGGTGAGTTCGGCCTTGGTTTTGCTGTTGATTGCACTGACTGCTCTGGTCGGAGCCGTAGTGAGACGCTGGCTTGCAGCGCTGTCGGGCAACACACTGGTCCAGCCATTTGCGGCCGCTCTGATTGCAGGCGCTGCAGGAGGTGCGGCCCATCAAGTGATGGGAGATCCGGCATTGCAGTTTGTGGCTCTCGCGCCATGCATGATTCTTGTGCCTGGTGCTCATATTCTGAATGCATCCCTGGACTTGCTGCGATCTCGTCTCGGTCTGGGTCTGGCGCGAATGGCGTACAGCGTGCTGATTTTGCTGTCGATCTGTGCCGGACTGCTGATTGGCCTTTTGCTGGTGCAGGCACCCCTTGCGATTTCGGCGGTCGCCGCGCAGACCAGTCTGGTCACCGATATTATTGCCGCAGGGCTTGCTGTGTCAGCTTTCGGGACATTTTTCTCGATGCCATGGCGCCTGCTGGCCGTGCCAGTGACGGTGGGCATGGTGTGTCATGCTTTGCACTGGTTGGCAATGTCCTGGGGGGCTGACGTCGCTCTGGCC
Organism: uncultured Orrella sp.; assembly: GCA_964491995.1. GTDB lineage: Bacteria > Pseudomonadota > Gammaproteobacteria > Burkholderiales > Burkholderiaceae_B > Algicoccus. The sequence goes on along the minus strand of CAZBIN010000011.1, from coordinate 18,487 downwards.
GCTCTTTTGGCCTGTGCATTGGCAGGAACCTTGAGTGCGGTAGCCTCCAGGTATCTTGATCTGCCTTTTGCAGCTCTTGCCTTCGCTTCCGTGGTGTCAATGATGCCTGGTGTGTTTGTGTTTGAACTGGCCGGAGGCTTGAGCCAGTTGTACCGCGATAGTGGGGTGGCCGCAGCTTCCTTGACCAGCGCTATTTACGCCAATGGCATGACTGCGCTGCTGGTGATCATGGCAATGACGTTTGGGTTGATTGTCCCCAAAATGTTGCTTGATCCGTTTTTTGACAGACACGCCCCTTGAGAGCGCTTTCTGGCGTGTATGCTTTGGCGGATCAACGATTCCCGAGCAAGGCGGGGTCTGGTCATTGAATTGATTGTCACTGTAGATTCTCGCTGCAGACTGTTACCGTGAAGGGAGGTTTGGAATGAATAACAACCATCCAGAGCCATTGTCTTGCGCTCAGGCGATTGTGCAGATGCTTGAGCAGCATGGTGTCACGCATGTGTTCGGCGTGCCGGGCGCAAAAATTGACAGTCTGTTCATTGCGCTCAAAAAGTCCTCAATCAAGCTGGTGGTGGTCAGGCACGAACAAAGCGCGGCCTTTATGGCGGCAGCCTTCGGTCGCAAGACCGGCAAGGTGGGTGTTTGCATCGCGACATCTGGCCCTGGCGTCACGAATCTCGTGACCGGACTTGCCACAGCAACCACAGAAGGTGATCCGGTGCTCGCGATTGGTGGCGAAGTTGCCATTGATGACCGGCTCAAGCACACACATCAGTCGCTCGACGCCGTGACCTTGATGCGATCGGTGACCAAGTACAGCGCTGAGGTGGTTTCGCCTGGACAGTTGGGCGAGGTTCTGGGCAACGCGATTCGCAGCGCGGAATCAGGGCGGGCCGGGGCCGCTTTTATTTCGGTCCCCAAGGACGTCGGCTTGGCGCCGTTTACAGGACGTACAGGCCACCATTGGGGGGCGCCTTTGCGCCAAGGGCCTGCGGCATCAATGGACATCGAACTGGCTGCGACACTCTTGAACAAATCGCGCAAGGTTCTGGTTTTGATGGGTTTGCAGGCGTCGCGACCAGATTGTGCAGCATCAATCCAGGCTTTGCTTAAACGGACCGGCTGGGCTTATGCTGCGACCTTTCAAGGGCCCGGCAAATGGGCTGAACCGCCGGGTGAGAGGACATACGTTGGTCGGCTCGGACTGTTTCGAAACCAGCCAGCTGATCAAGTGCTTGACCAGGTGGATTGTGTGTTTACTATCGGGTTTGACGCAGTGGAGTATGACCCGTGTGTCTGGAATGCAGGCTCTGAACGCAGGCTTGTTGCGCTGGATGTGTTGCCTGTTGCGCAGGATAACGACTTTTTGCCAGACGTCGAGCTTGTTGGTGATATCAGTGCCACCCTGAGTTTGTTGACTCCACGACTCCATCCACATGTTGATGCGGATCTCAAGGCGTCTGCTGGGCAGGCTTCGCAGCAGCTTGATCAGATTGTCGAGCAGGGCAGTGCGCTGGAGGGCGCGCCAGTTCCGCCTTTGCGACTGGTACATGAACTGCGCAAAATCATCACCGACCAGACCCTGGTGGCGCTCGATGTGGGTTCACACTACATCTGGATGAATCGCTACCTTGCGGCAGACTTTGCGCGCCAGGTATTCGTCAGCAACGGTCAGCAGACGCTCGGTGTGGCTTTGCCATGGGCGATCGCTCTGAGCCTGATGCACCCCGATAAGCAGGTGGTGTCGGTCAGCGGTGATGGAGGGTTTCTGTTTACAGGCAGTGAGCTTGAAACCGCTCGACGGGTAGGCGCAAAATTCGTTCATGTCATCTGGGATAGCGCCTCTTACGACATGGTGGCCTTTCAGGAAGCCGCGCATTATGGAGGTCAGACTGCAGGTGTCGATTTGTCCTCCTACGACATCGTGTCATATGCGGCCGCATTCGGGTGCGTGGGGTATCGGGTCAGCGACACGCGCAGGCTGGCTGAGGTTTTGCGGGAGGCAGTCAAACAGACCGTGCCTGCAATCGTTAGTGTTGCGGTTGATTACAGCCAGAATCAAGGTCTCATGCAAGATCTTCACCATGCATTGCGTAACTGAGAGAGCCATATGAAAGCACCCCCAGCGGGCCATGTTCTGACGACTCAGATCTCCGAGTCGCTGATGCGTGCACTTGAGCAGCGTTGTGCACGCACCGGAGAATCGATCTCGCATGTTGTGCAGCTGGCGCTGGCCAGCGAATTGGATGTGACGCATCACACCTTGTTTCAGGTGTCCACATCAACGGCGCTGGTGCAAGGTGTTTATCAAGGTTGTGTCAAGCTGGAACAAGTGCTTGAGCATGGGGACTTTGGCCTGGGTACGTTCGAATCGCTCGACGGGGAGGGGGTGCTGTTTGAGGGCGTAGCCTGGCACGCCCGCAGTGATGGCAGTCTCAGGCAGGTAGCGGTGAATGAAACGACCCCGTTCTGGGTGGTCACGCGTTTTGAGCCCGAGAACCATAAAGGCCTGCATCCGGTCGACGGTTGGGGAAGCTTGTGCAAGCAGCTTGATGCTTTGCGCAAGACTCAGAATATGTTTGTTGCCCTGTGCATCCGGGGCGTATTCGAAAAGTTGCGCTACCGCATTGCCTGTCGCGCCGAGCCCGGAGAGGATCTTGTGACCGCCACGTCACACCAGGCTGAGTTTTCTGTTGAGAACATCTCGGGTGTGCTGGTGGGATTCTGGACACCAGGGTTCGCACGGACTCTCAATGTGCCTGGATATCACCTGCACTTCATCTCCGATGACCATACTCTAGGTGGTCATGTGCTGGATGTTCAGGCGAAGAATCTTGCTGTGAGCTGGATGCAGAATAACCAGATTCAGGTTGCCTTGCCCGAGACACAGGCTTTCTTGCAGGCAGACTTGAGTCAGGATCCGGCGCAGGCGCTTGCCAAAGCCGAACAGGCTCAAGAAGGAGGCTGACGGGGTACGCTTTGGCGATGCACGATGCTGCTCAGACTCAATGAGACTGAGCGAGAATTCCTAGGCTCACTGGGTCCACCAAAACCTCAATCCAGCTCAAGTGGTTCAACGCCTGGATCAGCTACCGGAGCGATGCCAGCACCTGAGATCTTGTGGTGCTCCAGAGCCTGAGCTACCAGTCCTTGCGCCTTGGCTTGTTCGACAAATTTTCGCAAAAATGCAATCGCTTTGAACCCTCGCGACTTGTGCATTCCCATCGCCTGGCGAATCACCATGAATCGACCGTCAAGCATCCTGAGATCAGGTTTGTCTTTGATGTCTGCGATCAGTTGCTGTTTCACGCCAGCAGCTACTTCGACGCCGGTATCGAGAAATGTTTGAACCACCGCCTGGGATGTTTCGGTGCGGATGATCTCGGCTTTGTTCAGGCTTCTTGACAGGTGCAAGTCGTACGCGCTGCCTTTGCCGACAATGACACGGATGCCGTTCGCATCAACGTCATCGTTGGCGCGAATCGGAGAGTTGTTTCTGACAACGTACGCACCCTCAATCAAGACATACGGATGGGTAAAGGCGATGTGCTCTGCGCGATTGGGATCAATGGCAAAAAATCCGATATCGGCGATGCCTGTCTCGACGGCTTCGACCGATTTCGCGGCTTTGTCGAACACGACCAGCTCAAGCGGGACACCCAGCGTCTGGGCCAGACGAGTGGCCAGATCGACTGAAACACCGCTGGCCTGTCCGGGCCCCAGTGCCTTGGCCAGAACCGCGTTGCCGGTATTGATAGAAGCTCGCAACACACCTGTGGGCGCGAACTGCTTGATCATTTCCTGATCCATGAGATTGATTCTCCCTGATTTTGTTCGAGGCAGCCTGGCTCAGACCGCTGTATTGGCAGCCCCCGGGCTGCGGGTTTGTGTTTGCCAGAGATTAGCATTGAGCGTGGGCAGTGGTAGATGTTTCAGGGCCATGCGCTGATGTCGTTGCTTGGGATCGATTCCGCCAGATCCATTGTCCTGACAGGTCGAGACAGGTGCGAGGGTGACGACCCGACCTGTCCGGTGCAGACCTTCCCTGATGCGATTAAAAATGCTGCCGCGCCAGACGATAGTTTTTCACATTGTAGAACCCGGTGTTGTCGCGAAGATCCGCTGTCGCCAGGAGCAAAAGCCAAGGCAGCCAGGGCCAGAACCAATGCGCGAAACGCGCTTTCAGCGCCGCTCGGCTCGCCCGGTAACCACCCTGGCACCAGACACGCCAGAAAAAACGCTTTCATCAGTGATCGCGTTCGTATGTTCCGCCACGCGTTTGGTCTATCTGGTAGACCTCAACAGTAGAGAAAGTGTCAGTCTTGCCGGTGCCAAACGCACAACATGACACACCAGCTTCCCCTAGCTGGGGCCTGCCGGCGTACATCGGTTGCTGGGGATGTCTGCACCCTACCGTCATTGTTTGCTTGTGAGCGCCTGCAGGCGCCGTGTTTTCAAAGAGACGCACGCGTAAAATCGCGCATGTAGGAATTTGTGGCAGTGTTGTTTTGGCGCCCCCGGCGTGACTCGAACACGCAACCACCCGCTTAGAAGGCGGGTGCTCTATCCGTTGAGCTACGGGGACGTCAAGCGCAGAATTGTACAGTGTCTGAGGAACGCTCGACAAAAGGATTGTACGAAACAATGAATGGTTGTGTTAGTCTGCCAGATTAGGCCCTGTGAACTCACGTCGCTGTGTATGTAATCGGAGTGCGTTCAAATCGGGTGGTTCATCGAGTCATGGCTCTTGCGAGGCGAAGCCATCCGGGACTTGATGTGCAGGCAATACGCTGTAGAAGACGGGGCGTCAAACCGCGTTTGCTGCAGCGCAGGGGTTCTGCGTGGCGTTACCGGCCATGCGCAATCAATATTACAGGTGTACATGCGCAGCATGCAGGTGCAGGTTTTGAAGTTGTCATATCGGGTCGTGAATGATTGAGCCAGGTGTTCAATGAGTCAGTTGTTGCAAGTCCATCCAACCAACCCCCAGGCTCGACTGATTGGCCAGGCGGTTGAAATGATTGAGTCCGGCGGGATTGTCGCGACACCGACAGATTCCGGATACGCGCTTGTTGCACGACTGGATGATCGCGATGCGGCAGACCAGTTGCGTCGTTTGCGTGGTCTCGATTCGCGGCACCATCTGACTGTGCTTTGCAAGGACTTGTCTGATATCAGTCTGTTTGCGAAAGTTGACAATGCCCAATATCGGCTTTTGAAGCTGGCTACGCCGGGTCCCTGGACTTTTATTTTGCAGGCGACGCGCGAGGTACCCAAGCGGGTTTCTCATCCTTCCAGAAAAACCATTGGCATCCGCGTCCCCGAGCACCCGGTACTTCAGATCCTCCTGTCACAGTCGACCACGCCATTGCTGTCGACCACACTTATAGCACCCGGAGAAGAAGTGCCTCTGGTTGACCCGGAGGATGTGATGGAGCAGTTTGGCAAGCGAATTGAGGCCGTTATTGATGCGGGTAACTGCCCTTGGGAGCCGACCACTGTGATTGATCTTTCCGGATCGGAGCCGCAGGTGATGCGGCGAGGACGCGGTGATCCTGCGTCTATTGGCCTGGATTGACAGATGCGTTCCTTTTCTGTTGTTGTCGAGTAGCCCATGAACGATCTGATCCAGACGATTTCCCTTTATGCGCTGCCAGTGATTTTTGCGATCACCTTGCACGAGGCTGCCCATGGCTACGTGGCGCGCATGTTTGGTGACATGACCGCAACTCAGGCTGGGCGGGTAACGCTCAATCCGGTTGTGCATATCGATCTGGTCGGCACACTGCTTGTGCCGCTTGGAATCTTGCTGTTGTCCAAGGTAATGGGCGGACCCCCGTTACTTTTTGGCTGGGCCAAGCCAGTTCCGGTAAATTTTGGTCGGCTGCGCCGTCCCAAACAGGACATGCTCTGGGTTGCACTGGCGGGTCCCGGCTCCAATCTTTTCATGGCCATCCTGTGGGCCATGGCGCTTCGCCTGATGTTCGAAGCGGGTACGGGTGTGGATAATTTCTGGTTTCAGATGGCTGTGGTTGGCATTCAGATCAATCTGGTTCTGATGGCGTTGAATCTTTTCCCGCTTCCACCGCTTGATGGCGGGCGGGTGGTCTACAGCCTTTTGCCCGACCGGTTGGCTTGGCAATATGGACGCATCGAGCCTTATGGCATGATGATTCTGATTGTGTTGCTGGTCACGGGAAGCCTGTGGGTGTTGCTGCAGCCGTTCCTGTCGCTGGGCGGCTGGATCGTGCGACTCTTCCTGTAAATCGGGTGGCTGCGCAACTTGGGCGCCCGTTCCGTTAAACTATCGCACACGTTCAGGGCTTGATGAGTCATCCCTGCCAGTCCGCTTAATCGTTCGGTATCCGAAATGACTATATCCGCAACCTCACAAACGTCCCAATACCCTCAGTTCAGGGGCAGCATGGTCGCTCTGGTGACTCCTATGCATCCAGATGGCAGTCTTGATCTGGATTCTTATAAAAAGCTGATTGACTGGCACATTCAGGAAGGTACGGACGCCCTGGTAGTGGTCGGTACGTCGGGTGAATCACCCACGGTCGATATGGACGAGCATGCCGAACTGATTCAGGTTGCAGTCGAGCACGCCGCCAGCCGGATTCCTGTGATTGCGGGTGTAGGGGCGAATTCCACGGCTGAAGCAATTCATCTTGCAGAGCATGCCCGCAAAGTGGGTGCAGCCGCCGGTCTCTCCGTGGTGCCTTACTACAACAAGCCTTCGCAAGAGGGGATGTACCGGCATTTTGTGGCAATTCAGGAAGCGGTTGATTTGCCGACAATTCTCTACAACGTTCCCGGACGCACAGTGGTCGACATGTCCAACGAGACGGTTGTTCGTCTTGCGAAGGTGCCGGGCATTATCGGCATCAAGGATGCAACTGGCGATATTGGCAGAGTCGGACTGTTACTGCGTGACGCGCCAGAATCGTTTCAAGTGATCAGTGGTGATGATCCGACTGCTGCTGCGCTGATCCTTTTGGGGGGGCGAGGCAACATTTCGGTGACTGCAAACATTGCTCCTAGGGCGATGCATGATCTTTGCATGGCGGCGCTTGAGGGTGATGTTGTCCGGGTGCGCGAGCTGAATAAAAAACTTGCCAAGCTCAACAAGCTACTGTTCGTTGAAGGCAATCCGATCCCTGTCAAGTGGGCGCTGACACAGATGGGACGCATTGCTGGTGGTATTCGCTTGCCATTGTGCGAGCTTGGCCCCCAGTATCATGAGGGCCTTCGGGCTGCGTTGGTGGAGGCAGATTTACTGTGATGAGAGTTTCTGGTGGTTTTTTGAAGCATTCGGGACGTTCGAGGAGTTTTGGGTTTGTGGCCCGAGTCTCGTGTGTAGTTGGCATAGCGGCAAGCTTGGCTGCATGTCAGTCGGTCAGGCAGACCCTCAGTGGAGAAAATGCGATCGACTATCAGTCAGTGGTTCGCACCGATCCGCTGAGCATCCCGCCCGATCTCACTCAGGCCGCGGCTGATCCGCGATATCGTGCGCCTGCGACAGGTATTACGACTTATAGCCAGTTTCAGTCCCAGAGTGGCGCTCAAGTTGCGGATACGCGCGGTTCCGCCGGGTTGACCCAGGTGGCGGTGCTGCCTAGTTATCCAGGCATTGAGGTCAAGCGCAGCTTTCTGACCCAGACCGCAGACAAGCGGGTCAAG
>CAZBIN010000011.1:0-10791 GCA_964491995.1 uncultured Orrella sp. | reverse complement strand
AGATGGCTCGTGATCGATAGCGCACCCGAGGTTCTTTATCCTAAAGTGTCAGAATTCTGGTTCGAAAATGGTTTTAGCCTCGAGGTCAATGATCCAAAAGCCGGAATCATGATTACCAATTGGGCTGAGAACAGGGCGAAGATACCTGAGTCATGGTTGCGTCAGCTTCTCGGAACCGTGCTTGAAACGGCTTATGACAGTGGTGAACGTGATAAATTCCGGACCATATTCGAGCGGGAAGGTAATAAGACAGCCGTCTACATCAGTCACGATCACATGGTTGAGATTCAGACAGGTGTTGACCAGTCGACCGTACGCTGGGAACACGGTCGCGAAGACCCTGGTCTGAATGCCGCCATGCTGGCCCGGTTGATGGTTTACCTCGGCGAGAGCTCTGAGGACGCCAGACGCAAGATGACCCAGGCGCAGCAGGAGCAGTTACGCCCCACCATTCAGAACCAGATCGGTGCTGACGGGACATTGGTCATTGATGAAGGATTTGATCAATCATGGCGTCGCGTCGGACTGGCGCTGGATTCAGGTAACTTTGCAGTTGAAGACCGTGACCGCTCTGCCGGCGATTTCTTTGTTCGCTATGTTGATACTGACACGGGTGTCAAGCGGGAGGATCCGTCGTTTTTTGCAAGACTGTTTGGCGCCAAGACACCTTTGCCAGCTCAGATGTACCGATTGAATCTGAGGTCGGAAGGTGATCGCACCGTTGTCAGGGTTTATGACGATAAGGGTGTTCAAGACACCTCGGCAACTGGTAAGCGGATATTGACGGTTCTTGCTGAAAGGCTCTGATGTTGCAGCTTTGAAGTTTGTTTTTGGTTGATCGTCTGGCTTTGTATATTGGGCCAGAGTCAGATCGCGGCGCCCCGAAAAAGTGCACGACGCACTATTTCGGGGCGTTTTTTGTTTTAATCCGTGCGAAATCAGGAGGGTCAGGCCAATGTGGTGCTTGCAGCCTTCCTGATTTGTCTGGAATTTTTGATGTTTCAGTGAGCGGTCAATTGGCATGATTTTTGCTGAGGTCGGATGGTCTGCGTTGACTCTGTCGCCACTGAACCTTTATGTCCACCAGTCTGCCTTCTCAAGACACTTCCGTTTGCACGAGTCTGCAGCCATCTGTTGCTGATGGCTGGCATGCGCACCTTGACCTGAAGTTCTCGCCGCGCGAGTCGGTTCAGCCCGAGCTTTTGCAGACGATCCTGAGACATCGGCATTCAGGACCACTCAGAATCCAGAAGGCTCTCTATCCGGAAGGACCTGCCTGTTGTCACGCAGTGCTGGTGCATCCGCCAGGAGGTATTGCGTGTGGAGATCATCTGCAGATTGATGCGACTGTAAAGGAAAGGGCGCGTGCGCTTGTGATGACACCTGCAGCGACAAAATGGTATGGGGCATTTCAGGATGAAGGACGCGCCAGTCAGCAAATCCGCCTTGAAGTCGATGGCACTCTGGAATGGTTGCCAGCGGAGACGATCGTGTTTGACCACGCCCGCGTCCGCTCGCAACTTCATATCCGGGTGGGTACGCAAGGTCGTATGTTTGGCTGGGATCAGTTGATTTTTGGGCGCCAGGCAAGTGATGAATTCTTTTGTCAAGGCCTCTTTGACCAAAGGGTTGAACTCTATCTGAATGATGAGTTGGTGTGGATTGACCGATTGCGTATTTACGGCTCTGACCCTTTGTTTGAGTCTGCCCTTGGACTGGCTGGACAAGGTGGTTGCGCCACTGCGTGGGCTGTTGCGCCCGCGTCAGCGCCGTTTGAAGATGCCTTGCTTGATGCCTTGCGTGAGGAAATGCCCGTTATCGCCGTCACCCGGCTTCATCCGAGACTTTTAGTCATGCGAGCACTCGGTGATGCGATCACCCTGCGCAACGGGTTGCAGCGTCTCTGGCAATGGTTTCGCGCGCATTGGTTGTGTTTTCCAGTGCATGTACCCCGGCTCTGGGCGACATGATGAACCTTGAACGAATGGCGCGGTATTCCATGGAACCGCTGTGTAACCCGTGTTGGGAGACGAGATGGATCTGACACCTCGAGAGAAGGACAAGCTACTGATTTTTACGGCTGCTCTGCTGGCAGAGCGCCGCCTGGCCAGAGGCATCAAACTTAACGTTCCAGAAGCGATTGCGTACATCACAGCATCGATCCTGGAAGGCGCACGCGAAGGCAGGACGGTTGCTCAGTTGATGGCTGATGGACGCGAAGTGCTCAGCCGCGATCAGGTCATGCCCGGGGTGCCCGAGCTGATTCCAGACATTCAAGTGGAGGCAACCTTTCCGGACGGCACCAAGCTGGTGACTGTCCATCATCCGATTATCTGAACGATGACAGGAGATCAACATGACGTTCAAGCCGGTTCTCACCCGCATTGCTCTATTCACGCTGGGCTTGACCAGCAGTACGGTTGCGCAGGCCCACGACGGGCATGTCAATACACCATGGCACGCCTTCTTGCACATGGTTGAGCACAACGGTATTCCCCTGCTGATCGCATTTGTTGTGATGGTGGGTATTTTGCTGCTGCGTGCAAGAAATCAGCGTGCCTCAGAGCGGATACACAAGGAGCAAAGGCATGACTCCAGGTGAAATGTTTGTCAAGGATGGGGAGATTGAAATCAATACGGGTCGTCCGACTCTGACGATTCGTGTGGTCAATCAGGGAGATCGGCCTGTGCAGATCGGCTCTCACTATCATTTTGCAGAGGCCAACGAACAGTTGCTGTTTGACAGATTGCTCACGCGTGGATTTCGCCTGAACATCGCAGCCGGCACGGCAGTTCGGTTCGAGCCTGGACAGGCTCGGGATGTCGAGCTAGTAGCCTACGCGGGCGACCGGATGGTCTATGGATTTCAGGGTAAGGTCATGGGGGCACTCGACACATGAAACTCTCACGAGCCGCATATGCAGAGATGTTTGGACCGACGGTCGGCGACAGGGTCAGGCTGGCTGATACTGCACTGATTGCGCAGGTCGAGCGCGATTTCACCGTCTATGGCGAAGAGGTCAAGTTTGGCGGTGGCAAGGTTATTCGGGATGGTATGGGGCAGTCTCAACGAATGTCCCAGGACTGCGCCGATCTTGTGCTCACCAATGCGCTCATCATTGACTGGTGGGGCATCGTCAAGGCCGACATTGGGGTCAAGCAGGGTCGTATCAGTGCAATCGGCAAGGCGGGCAATCCGGACGTTCAGCCTGGTGTAACAATCGTCATCGGTCCTGCAACCGAGATCATCGGTGCCGAGGGTATGATCGTGACCGCAGGCGGCGTTGACAGCCACATTCATTTTATTTGCCCGCAACAGATTGAAGAGGCAATGGCCAGCGGTATCACCACCATGCTGGGCGGTGGTACTGGCCCTGCTTCAGGGACGCTGGCGACGACTGTGACGCCGGGTCCGTGGCATATTGCCCGTATGCTGCAAGCTGCCGAAGCTTTCCCGATGAATCTGGGCTTTCTGGGAAAGGGCAATGTCTCATTGCCCGGACCACTACACGAGCAGATTCAGGCTGGTGCGATTGGGTTGAAACTTCACGAGGACTGGGGCAGTACCCCTGCTGCCATTGACAACTGCCTGAGCGTGGCTGATCAGACGGACACCCAGGTCGCCATTCACACCGATACACTGAACGAGTCAGGGTTTGTCGAAACGACCTTGGCTGCTATCAATGGCCGGGTTATACACACCTATCACACCGAGGGTGCCGGAGGTGGTCATGCGCCTGACATCATCCGCGCTTGTGGGGAGCTTAATGTACTGCCGTCTTCCACCAATCCAACCCGACCCTATACGGTCAATACCATTGACGAACACTTGGACATGTTGATGGTGTGTCACCATCTTGATTCGGCAATTGCGGAGGATCTTGCTTTTGCCGAGAGCCGTATCCGGCGCGAGACTATCGCTGCTGAAGATATTCTGCACGACATTGGTGCGTTTTCAATGATTTCATCCGACAGTCAGGCGATGGGCAGGGTGGGGGAAGTCATCACGCGCACCTGGCAGACGGCGCACAAGATGAAGGTGCAGCGTGGCTCACTGAGTGATCAGACGATGTCGGACGGCCCGGACAACGACAACCAGCGCATCAAGCGCTACATCGCGAAGTACACCATCAACCCCGCTATCACCCATGGCATCTCGCACGAAGTGGGTTCGGTCGAGGTTGGAAAGCTTGCCGATCTGGTGCTCTGGCGTCCGGGATTTTTCGGGGTGAAGCCTTCGATTATCATCAAAGGTGGCATGATATCAATGGCGCTGATGGGCGACGCCAATGGATCGATTCCCACGCCCCAGCCAGTGCACTATCGGAACCAGTTCGGCGCTGTGGGTCTTGCGCTGCCTGCGACCAGCATGACCTTCATCTCACAGGCGGCCAACCAGGCAGGAGTGCCCGATTCGCTCGGGTTGAAGCGCCTGATCGGGGTTGTGCGCGATGTACGTCACATCACCAAAAAGCATATGCGTCTTAACGATGCGATGCCGAAAATCACCGTCAGTCCGGAGAACTACAAAGTCTACGCAGATGGGGTGTTGCTGGATTGCCAGCCAGCGCATGAGCTGCCGATGGCACAACGATATTTTCTGTTTTGAAGGGACGGGGTGTTTTCGGGGCCTATCAAGGTGACCGTAGCCGGATTTCAATATGACGATACGATTTGAAAAGCGGATTGCTGCCATGTCAACGAGCGATTTGCAGCATGTGACACAGACACTGGAGTTGACCTGCGCACAGCGCATGCGGTCGCGTCTTGCGGTTTTGCTGCCCAACGGGCAAGGCGCTGCGATTGTTCTGCCCGCACGCGAATTCATGGCGCCGGGGGATGTTCTGGTCTCGGTCTGTGGGTTGGAGCGCGTGCGTGTTGAAGCAGCTGCCGAGTCCTTGATGTGCATCAAGGCCGCTGATGCCTTCGCTTTGATGCGGGTTGTCTATCACCTGGCGAACCGTCACGTGCGTGCCATGCTCACGCTCGATGCTGTGTACATCGAACCCGATGTTGTGTTGGCCGATATGGTTGGCCGGCTAGGTGCCACGGTCTCGTCTGTCCAGACCGCATTCATGCCAGAGTCAGGTGCTTACGCCGGTGGTCATCATCACCATGGTGAACTGGTCACGGAAGATACGCAAATGGGCCATGTCGGGGAAGTGCTATCGCGGCAAGCCCACAACGATCATGGCAGGACTGATGGTGTGGTGTGAGGGGCCAGAATGATACGTGCAACATGACGATGGGCCGCTTATGAGTCAAGCACTCTCAGCCAGTAACGGGAGTGACCAGGATCCGGAATGCCGGCGGGATGAGATGATGGCACTGGAGATGATCGATGCCCTTCATCTGGCAAGCGCAAGCCTCCCCATTGGAGGGTTTGCTTACTCGCAGGGGCTTGAACAGGCCCATGCCAGCGGGCTGGTGCAGAATCGTGTGCAGGCAGCCGCCTGGATTCGTGATGCCTTGCTGCTGGTGCTGGCGAGACAAGATTTGCCTCTCTGGCTGGCTTGTCATGACGCAGCAACTCGGGCGAACTGGGAGATGCTAGCGCAGCATACACAGTCACTGGTTGCCTTGCGTGAGAGTGCGGAGTTCCGGCTGGAGTCGCAGCAGATGGGGTACTCGCTGATGCAGCTTTACCCGCAGTGGGTACGACCTGAAAACATGCCGTGTAGCGCGATGCAGGAGTCGCTGGCGCGCAATTACACAGCAGCGCACGCCACGCTTACGGCGTTGCGGCGCATGGGCTGGTCGGTTGGACTCATAGCGTACATCTGGTCCTGGCTAGAAAGCCAGGTGATGGCTGCTGTCAAGATACTTCCTTTGGGGCAGCGCGATGGGCAGTGGTTGTTGCATCAGGCAAGGGGCTGGGTCGCGCAGGCTGTACAAGGGGCTCGTGATGTAGACGCCAATGCAGCAGGCACTGCGGCGTTTGGTCTGGCAATGCTCAGCACACGGCATGAGACGCAGTATTCACGGTTGTTCAGAAGTTGACTCCATTTTATCAATCTGATTTTTCACCCGCAGTTCATACGGGCACTTGAACTCGGATAGCGAGGTAGAACATGTCATCAAATCCGTTGCGCGTTGGGGTCGGTGGTCCGGTCGGATCGGGGAAAACCACGCTGGTTGAAGTTTTGTGCAAGCGTATGCGCGATCAGTACAACCTGGCTGTCATTACCAATGACATCTACACCAAGGAAGATGAGCGCTTGCTGGTTGCCGCCCAAGCGCTACCGGCTGACCGAATCATGGGTGTCGAGACAGGTGGTTGTCCTCACACGGCAATCCGTGAGGATGCTTCCATCAATCTGGAGGCGCTTGAACGGATGAATGAACGCCATCCGGGTCTTGATTTGATCTTTATCGAGTCCGGTGGCGACAATCTCGCTGCGACCTTCAGCCCGGATCTCTCGGATCTGACGATTTATGTCATCGATGTTTCAGGTGGAGAAAAAATACCCAGAAAAGGTGGCCCGGGGATTACCCGCAGCGATCTGCTGGTGATCAACAAGATCGATCTGGCACCTCATGTCGGGGCGAGTCTGGATGTGATGCGCCACGACACGGATCGCATGCGTCCCGATCGTGCATGGGTCATGACCAACCTCAAAACGGGTCAAGGCGTTGACGAGGTGATCCGGTTCATCGAACAAAAGGGCTGTCTGACCTGAGCGCGGGTCGCTAACAAATTGGCCTCACGGTCAAGCATGTTACGGTCGCCAGTGAACCCATCCAGCCGCCAGCCAGTCCTCCAGACATTGCAGTGTGTCCTGGTTCAATGTTCGGGCCTGCTTAGCTGATAGGGTGATTTCCCGGGCGTCTGCCAGCTGGCTCAGGTGGCGGTTGGTCCTGACTTGCGCCAGTTCCCCATTGATATACAGACTCGAGCCTTCGTATAGCATCCGGGCACGTCGATCTAGCTTCCATTGGCCGGCCCCCTGGCACTCAAGCATCTGCTCGCAGATCGTATCGATTTCAGACGGTGGCTCAAAGACGGCTAGGCGATGCGGTTCCGTCAACCAGCAACCCAGGTATCGTGCCGCCAGCGCGTGATCGAACTTCACCTGCGCGATCGCTTCGAGAGTGGCCTGAATGAGGTTTGCCGGGATCTGCGCCGATTGGTGCGTCGCGGCTTGTCCGGGGTCTTTGTAAGGGCGCGAAAGTGCAGGGCCAGGTAGCGGAGGATCCGCGTACATGCCACTGCCAGCGCCACTACGTGCTGCAATCTGTTCTGCGGCAGCTTCAAGCATGCCGCGGGCCAGAGTTGATTGCTCGGGGGCCCGGAAACCCACCGACAGTGTCATGCAGTCATCGCTCAGGCTGATCCCGTCATGAGCTGCGTGCGGCGGCAGGTAAAGCATATCGCCTGGCTCCAGGATGACATCATGCTCCGGTTCGAAGTTGGCCAGGATTTTCAGGGGTAGATCGGGTACCAGTGAAAGGTCCTTTTGCTGGCCAAATCGCCAGCGTCGCGTCCCTTGCGCCTGGATCAGAAACACGTCATAACTGTCAAAGTGCGGGCCCACACCGCCGCCTTGCGTGGCAATCGAGACCATCAGGTCATCAAGGCGTGCGGCCGGTATGAATCTAAAGCGGTGCATGAGATCGGCTGCGTCATCATCATGCAGGTCAATGCTTTGCACCAGTAGGGTCCAGTCAGGCTTGCGCTGCGCGGGCAGTCTGCCAAACGGTCCGGATTGCATCTGCCACTGCCCCTGCTCACGCCAGATCAGCCGGGACTCGACCTCATCGCTGCGCGCCATGCGCTTGAGGTTGGCAACACTGATGGGTGGTTTAATGCTCTTGAATGCCTGGCGAATCAGCAAAGGTTTTTTTTGCCAGTATGTCCGCATAAACACCTTCTGTGAAATACCACCCAGCATTTCGCAAGGGGCATCAAGATCATGAATTGCAGCGGTGTCGGGTCGGTTCATGGCAGCATCTTTTTGAGTTGATAGAGTGCTTCAAGTGCTTCTCGAGGTGACAGACTGTCGGGGTCGATCTCAGCCAGACGCTGCGTCAGGTCATCCCACCCTTTTTGCTCGCAAGCGTCGGTTCCTGCGGGACTGTCCAGTGCCGCGCTGAACAGTCCAAGCTGAGCACTGGGTGCGCCTTGCGCTTCGAGACGTTCAAGCTCGCGTGCGGCGTGACGAATCACTGTTGCGGGAATGCCTGCACGTTTGGCGACCTCAATGCCATAGCTGCGGCTTGCAGGTCCTTCGCGCACCTCGTGCAGGAAAACGATGCCTCCGGCGGCGTCGGCAGCGGCCAGGTGAACGTTGGCGCTGCAAGGGTTCTCAGAGGGTAGGCGGGTCAGTTCAAAGTAATGAGTCGCAAAGAGTGTCAGTGCCCGGTTGTGATTGAGGAGCCGGTTGGCGATTGCCCATGCCAGCGCCAAACCGTCGTAGGTTGAAGTGCCGCGCCCGATCTCATCCATGATCACAAGACTGTGTGCCGTGCTTGCCGAGAGAATGGTGGCTGCCTCGGTCATCTCCATCATGAAGGTTGACCGACCGCCGGCCAGATCGTCCGCTGCACCGATTCTTGTGAAAATCCGGTCAATGCCGCCAATCAGAGCACGCTGTGCAGGGACGTAACTTCCGATGCGTGCGAGCAGGGCGATCAAGGCGACCTGCCGCATGTAAGTGGATTTACCACCCATGTTTGGCCCTGTGACAACCAGCAGGGAGCGGGTCGGATTCATCCGGCAGTCGTTGGGTGTGAAGCGCTCAATGCTGCGTTCGACGGTAGGGTGCCGCCCTGCCTGGATCTCGATTACGCTGGCATCGCTTAACTCGGGGGCGATCCAGTCGTGGCGCCTGGCATGCAGAGCCAGTGCGCACAGCGCATCGATCTGCGCCATTGCGCCCGCTGCCCGGCTCAGTGGCTGGCTCAAAGGACCAAGAAGCTCCAGGAGATGTTCATAGAGAAACTTTTCTCGGGCAAGCGAGCGCTCTTTGGCGGAGAGAATCTTGTCTTCCCACTCTTTGAGCTCAGGCGTGATGTAGCGTTCGGCATTCTTGAGTGTCTGACGCCTGCGGTAGTCTTCAGGAACTTTGTCGCTCTGGCCGCGCGAGACTTCGATGTAAAAGCCATGAACCCGGTTGTATTCAACACGAAGGTTGGCGATGCCGGTACGCTCTCGCTCGCGTTGCTCAAGCGTCACGAGAAACGTGCCTTGATCTGCTGCGAGGTTGCGCAACTCATCGAGCTCCTGATCGTAGCCATCCGCAATCACCCCGCCATCACGCACCTGGACTGATGGCTCTGCACTGATTGCCTTCAGAAGAACTTCCCCAAGCATGGGATCCAGAAACAGCTCCTGGATCAGTTCGGGTAGATGGCTTGCAGGGGCGACCTTGAAACTCTGCAGTTGATGTACCAGATCCGGCAGACTCTGGAGGGCATCGCGCAGACTCGCAAGCTCCCGAGGGCGCACCGACTGAAGGGCGATGCGGGTACTGATGCGCTCAAGGTCAGGCCATTTTGAGAGTGTTCTGCGTAACCCATCAAGGCTCTCAGCGGGCGCGCCATGCAGCCATGTGGAGACGGTGGATTGTCTTTGCAGCACAACTTGACTGTCCCTCAAAGGGTGGTGCAGCCAGCGCTTGAGCAACCGGCTTCCCATCGGGGTTGCACAGTGATCTAACAAACTGAAAAGCGTGGTGTTGTCCTGACCTGAGATTGTCTCTGTCAGCTCAAGATTGCGCCGGGTCGCTGGATCCATCAGAACGTACAGGTCAGGTCGCTCAGCACGCAGGCTGGCAATGTGAGACAGGGATTGGGACTGGGTGCGCATGGCGTAGCGCAGCAGTGCGCCTGCCGCACATAGCGCAACAGTCTGGTCGGCCAGATCAAAGCCATCGAGTGAGTCGACACCGAAGTGTGCCGTCATCTGGTCCTGTGCATTGGCAGATTCGAAATGCCAGATGGGCACGCTCGATATTGCGCAGGGTCGGGTCAGCTCGATTGATCTGCCCTCGGGCACGATCAACTCGGCAGGGTCGATGCGCGAAAGCGTGGTGTTGACCAGATCAGGCGCACACTCAGTGACCGTAAACTCGCCACTGGCCAGATTGAGCCATGCCAGCCCAGCGGATCCGTAAGGTTTACCTTGGCGCAAAGGTTGCCACCAGGCAGCCAGACAGCGGTCCGATTTGCTGGGCAGCAATGCGTCATCGGTCAGCGTGCCTGGCGTGACAATGCGCACGATCTTTCGCTCGACGGGCCCTTTGCTCGTGGCAGGATCACCAATCTGCTCTCCAACCGCCACTGACTCCCCGGCCGCCAGCAGTCTGGCCAGATATTGCTCGAAAGCATGGACAGGTACGCCCGCCATCGGGATCGGCGCGCCGTTTGATGTGCCACGCTGGGTTAGTGTGAGCCCGAGCAGTCGGGCCCCCTTGACCGCATCATCGTAAAAGAGTTCGTAAAAATCCCCCATCCGGTAGAACAGGATCAGATCGCCAGCTTGTTCTTTGAGCTGGAAAAACTGGCGCATCATCGGGGTGTGCGAAGAAAGGTCTTCTTTGGTCATGAAACTTTGTCAGAAATCGGTTCAGAAGGTCGGTGCTGGGAATCAGTAAAAATCATTTCATGAGGTCATCTGTGTATGGTGCTTTAACCCAGGCGAAATGAGCCGTTCAGTCAGACCACGCGCGATGACAGTTTCACCGTCGTTGTATCGAGTCGACCGAAAGCAACGGGCGATACGCGGATCAGAACACGCTTGTGCGGGCTTGCCTTCGTATGGATATTCTGCATTTTGACAGTTTGAAGCCA
>CAZBIN010000010.1:0-34424 GCA_964491995.1 uncultured Orrella sp. | reverse complement strand
CACACGACGACTGTGCATGGCAGCCTTCACGCCGGAGCAACCATAGTGCCCAACCACAATGATGTGCTTGACCTGCAGCAGTTCGATGGCAAATTGAATAACGGAAAGCACGTTGAGGTCCGTGTGGACCACGACGTTGGCAATATTGCGGTGAACAAACACCTCGCCTGGCGCAAGCCCGGTGATCTGGTTGGCGGGTACTCTGGAATCCGAACATCCTATCCAGAGGTACTCAGGCGACTGCTGTTCGGCCAGGCGATTGAAAAAGTCTTTGTCCTGAGCGATCACGCTCTCAACCCAGACCCTATTGTTGTCAAACAGTTCTGTCAGTTTGTATGGGTTATGGGTCATGTTGCGAAATTCCTGTTAATGGGTGATGAGCCGCGGGTAAGCGCTCCAGTTCTATTCAGCCGCCCGGATACCTGCGATCCAGCCAAAATGACAGGCAGGGACTCCTCAAGAGCTGGGTACGTCTGTGTCCTCCTGAAAAGACAGACACCCGACTGGCAGACTCACAATCGCTTTGAGCGGGATCGAGATCCAGAGGTTCCCTTGATGCGGCTGGTCGAAGTCCTGTGGGACGCTTGATTTTACCGTCAGCCGTCTCGGGGTTCGAGGGGTGTGGGCAGGCGCTTCTGGAACAGGGCCAGGTCAAGCCATTGCCCGAATTTAAAGCCTGCCTGACTGATGGTCCCCGCGCGCTCGAACCCCAGTTTCTCATGCAAAGCGATACTGGTCTGGTTGCCGGCATCAATCGCGCCGATCAGCAGATGAATGTCGCGGGCGATGGCGCAATCGATGATGTCTTGCAACAGCATTTTGCCAACACCCTGGCCACGCGCGTGTTCGCATACATAAACTGAATGTTCGGCGGTGTACTTGTAGGCGGGGTGTGGCCGGAACGCCCCGTATGTGGCGAACCCCAGAAACTGGCCATGTCGGTCGTGGGCAACACGCAGAGGCAGGTTCAATGCCTGTTTGTCTTGCATCCACTGTTGTACTTGTGTGCTGGGTCGTGGGTGGTAATCGTACAGTGCTGTAGACGTCGCAATCACGTTATTCAGAAGTGTCTGGATCGCGATCAGATCGCGTTCTGGCAAGCTATCAGAAATGTTCATTCGATGCGCGAGAAGGTGCTAGTCGGACCCAGGGCAGGGCAAGCATGGCCATGGCCAGGAGAGGGTGTGTTTGGGGTGATTTTAAGCACGGATGGCGCATGGCTGTGCATCAAGTTGTATTCTAGGCCGCATATGATGGATGCATTGCCTCTACACTGGCAACCTTGATGAGCAATGACTTCAGTTCAAGGTGATTTTACCCATGAGTACTGCCAACCAATCTGTCTGGGACCAGGCTTGTGAGCGTCTGGCTCAGCAGCAGTGGCCTGCCCCTGCGCTTTATGTCGTCGCGACGCCGATCGGCAATCTGGCTGATCTCACACCGAGGGCCTGGTACGCACTTTCTCAGGCAGATGTCATTGCCGCAGAAGACACCCGGGCAACCCGTGTGCTGCTCGATGCCTGGCGTATTGAGGCTGAACTCGTATCAGTTCACCGGCACAATGAGCGCAGTCGGCTTGATTCCGTTCTTGAACGGCTTTCAACAGGACAGCGAGTGGCCTTGGTCAGCGATGCGGGCGCACCAGGTGTCAGTGACCCAGGTGGTCATCTGATACAGGCGGTGCGTGCCGCTGGATTCCCTGTAGTTGCGTTGCCCGGGGCGAGTGCAGTTATCACGACATTGATGTCGTTTGGAACCACAACAGATGATCATCCCGGGTTCGCGTTCCTGGGGTTTTTGCCGTCCAAGCCCGGGCAACGTCAGCGGCTGCTGCAACGCTGGCTTGACTATGATGGCACCTTGGTCTGTTTTGAGGCGCCGCACCGTCTGCAGGTCTGCCTTCAGGACATGCTTGCCGTGTTTGGCGGACAGAGGGAGGTCGGTCTGGCGCGTGAACTCACCAAGCGGTTTGAGGAAACGGTTCGATTGCCATTGAGCCAGGTGCAGCAGTGGCTGGAATCTGACAGCCATCGACTGCAAGGAGAGTATGTGTTGCTGGTGTCGCCACTGCAAGGTGTTATGGCTGGATTTGACGATGAGAGCGACATGGCAGGCGACGCATCGACTGTGCAATGGGCCGATGCCTTGCTCGCTCATGTCTCAACCCGCGATGCCGCACGCATCATGGCCAAAGCCCTCGCCAAGCCCAGAGATGCCTGCTACGCCTGGTTGCTGGCGCGCTCAGCGCAGCGAGATGCTGGGCATGACCCCGATTGACTGGTAGATAGGTGTGACGGCTTGCATGGCTGCCTCCCGGTTCGCGAAGGGACCCACGCGCACCCGGTAAATCTGCGGCACACTCTGATCAACTTCGACCGGTATCTGTGATGACATGCTGGCCGCCGCGCGGCCAGCCAGAGATCTGGCGTTGCTTTCATCGCGAAACGCACCAATCTGCAGGAAGACCTGCTGGCTCTGCACCGATGAGGGTGGGGGTGACACCATTCTGACCTGTGCGGCCATTCTGGGCTCGGGCGGTTCAATGCCTTCAGCAACCGTGCTGGTTTGTACTGCCGGCATGCGGTTGCCCCGGTTCCAGGAACCGGTGCGGATCTCGTCAGGTGTGATTCGCTCCACAATCACCTCGCCACTGCCAGGCCCGATGATGCCCAGGCGATGGGCCGCAACATAAGACAAGTCGATGACCCGGCTATGGAGGAACGGCCCGCGATCGTTAACACGCACGATGACGCTGCGCCCGTTTGCAACACGCGTGACACGAACATAACTGGGAATAGGTAGCGTGGTGTGGGCCGCCGTCATGGCGTACATGTCGTAGCGCTCGCCGCTAGAGGTCGGACTGCCGTGGAATTTCGTGCCGTACCAGGATGCAACTCCCCGCTTGCGATACGGTTGGCCGGATGTGTCTGGCACGTAGCTTCTGCCCATGATGGTGTAGGGCCGGTTTGGACCTCTGGCGAGGGGTTCGATGCGGGGTACGGCGTCAGGAATGGCATCAAGATTCGATGGCGGGTTTCGGGGAGGCCCATCGTCGAGATAATAGCCTCCCGAACCGCCACGCCCCCCGCAAGCGGCCAGCAATACGATCAGACTGAGTATGGCGATTCTCGGCAGGGACGATGCAAGCACTGGCAACCCCTAAGAAAACTCGGAACGATTGCGGTGACGCACTAGCAGGTCGGAGGTGTCGCTCAAACGCTTCGCCAGTTGCTCCACAATGTAGACAGACCGGTGCTGACCGCCGGTGCAACCAATGGCGATTGTGAAATAGGCTCTGGTATCAGTGGTGTAACGGGGAAGCCATTTTCTGACAAATCTCTCGATGTCGTCCACCATCTCGCTGACCTCGGGAAATTGCTCAAGCCAGCCGATGACCGGAGCGTCACGTCCGGTCAGGTTCTTGAGCACAGGATCGTAATGTGGATTGGGCAGGCAGCGAACGTCAAACACCAGGTCTGCGTCCCGAGGCGCACCGATCTTGAAAGCGAATGACTCAATGGTCATGATCACGTTCTGGCGGCTCATGCCGATTAAATCACGCATCCAGTGGCGCAATTGCAAGGGCGTAAGTCCAGAAGTGTCAATGACGTGCTCCTGATTGCGCAACGGATCGAGCAAGTCACGCTCTTGCTGGATGCAGGCTCGCAGGCCCGGAGACTGCCCTTGCTGACTCAGGCGTTTTGAAAGGGGGTGTTGACGTCGCGACTCCGAATACCGCTGGATGAGGGTGTTGTCGTCGGCATCCAGAAACAGCACCCTGATCGGCACACCAAGCGAGCGATGCCGGCGCAAAATGTCAGGCAGAGCTCGCAAGTTACCCGGCGATCTGGCATCGACAGCAACAGCAACACGGCATTCCCCGGATATCTGGGTCGTCTGAATGAAGTGATCCAGCAAAGTGACGGGCAGATTGTCAACGCAGGCATAGCCGGAATCTTCGAGATACTTGAGCGCAACAGATTTCCCCGCGCCTGAAATTCCGGTCAGAAGTATGAAGTCGTCCTGGGGAATTTCGTGCTCAGTCATTGCTGGCCTCTCTGGATATGGCTTGTGCTTGCTTCTCCATAAATTCCTGCAGCGTATCAATCCCTCTGAGTTTGAGGATGGTGTTGCGCACGGCTGCTTCGACCAGAACGGCCAGATTGCGGCCCGCGGCAACTTGCAGCATGACTTTGAGGATTGGCTCGCCGAGAATGTCCTGTGTCATGTCCTGAATCGGCAGTCTCTCGAACTTCTCCTGAGCGCTAGCACGCACGAGGTGCACAATCAGTTTCAGGCGCATTTTGCGTCGCACGGATGTTTCGCCGAATATGGTGCGAATGTTCAGTAGTCCCAGGCCTCGCACTTCAAGCATGTTTTGCAGCAGTTCAGGGCAGTGCCCGTCAATGGCATGCGGACCTGTGCGAGACAGTTCGACCGCGTCATCGGCTACCAGGCCATGCCCTCGAGAAATCAGCTCCAGGGCCAGTTCACTCTTGCCCAGGCCAGACTCGCCCGTGATCAGTACACCAAGACCCAGTACGTCCATGAAGACGCCGTGCACAATGGTGGTGGGTGCAAATTTTCGGGCGAGATACAAGCGCAGCAGGTCGATCGCCTCAGCCGCTGAAACCTGTGTGCCAAGAAGAGGAACTTGTGCCGTATCGCACACTTCAATCAGATCTTCAGGCGCTTGAATACCATCAGCAAGCAAGATGGCAGGCACACCGCCCGCGATCAACTCTTCGAGATGATGGGTGCGGCGTTTAATGTCAAAGCGCGTGTAGTAGGCGATCTCCTCTCGTCCAAACACCTGTATTCGTGCGGGATGTATCAGATTGAGGTGTCCGATCAGATCGGCGGGCGCCCTGCCATCATCAGGAACTCTTCGCATTTCGCCACTGATGCCAGCCAGCCAGGTGAAGTGGACATCGTTCTGGTTGTCGCTGACCAGTTCCTTGACGCTTAGCATGTTTGATCCTCCGACATCAAGTGTCGTCAGGCTCTCCCGCGGCTGTGAGCAGCTCGTAGACCACTGAGGGCTGCGTCGCGCTGCGCAGCGACTCGATGACAGAGTCTTCAGACAGTCGTCTCGCAACCTCGGCCAGGATGTCCAGATGTTGTTGGGTGGCCTCTTCGGGCACGACGATCACCAGCAAGAGGTCCACAGGCTCGCCATCCGGCGCATCGAATGAAACAGGCTGAACCAGCCGGACGAAAGCAGCAGAGGGCTTGCTGATATTCTTGATTCGACCGTGCGGAATGGCAACACCGTGCCCAAGACCTGTGGAGCCGAGTCGTTCTCGTGCAAACAAGCTGTCAAAGACGCTGGCACGTTCGAGACCCTGATTGTTTTCTAGCAGAAGCGCCACTTGCTCGAGCGCACGCTTCTTGCTGGTTGCAGGTACGTCGAGGACGACGTTTTCCGGGGCGAGGAATTGCGACAGAAGTTTCATGTCGCGGATTATAAAGTGTTATGACGCAGCGCAACAATCACCTGCCAAAAGCATGGTGATTGTTGCGAACCTGATATCAAAATGGGGTTAACTGAGCGCATCTTCGTCGACAAACTGTCGCTTGGCTGGCTCGTGGGTGTGGTTCTGCGTCTTGTTCTTGTGCTGCACAACCTTCCTATCAACTTTGTCCATCAGGATATCAATAGCTGCATACAGATTCTCCTGAACAGCTTCGCAGTGAATGTCTTTTCCACGAACGTGAACGGTGATCTCGGCACGATGTTTTAGAGGTTCCACCGAAAGCATCACTTTAGTGTCAATCACGTGATCGAAGTGCCTGGTGACCCGCTCAAGCTTGGTTTCGATGTACTCACGTATCGCGGGGGTAACTTCCAGATGATGTCCTGTGATCTGCAGATTCATAGGCAACTCCATAAGTGATGCTGCGGCTTGTTGAAATTGTTATTTGAGTCTTCAGTGTATCGGGTTGGGGCAGGAAATCAAGCGCGCCGATGAACTTGTTACATCCGGAAATGTTCACCCAGATAAACACGTCGAACAGTTTCATCGTCGATGATCTCAGCCGGCTTGCCACTGGTCAGTACGGCGCCGCCACTGATGATGTAGGCGCGGTCGCAGATGCCAAGGGTTTCGCGAACGTTGTGATCGGTAATCAATACCCCGATGCCCCGGCTTTTGAGAAACCGGACGATTCGCTGAATCTCGATGACGGCAATAGGATCAACACCAGCAAACGGTTCGTCCAGGAGAATGAATCGTGGACTGGTTGCTAACGCCCGTGCAATCTCAACCCTGCGCCGCTCTCCCCCTGAAAGAGAAAGGGCACCGTTGTCGCGCAGGTGACCAATTTGCAAATCATCAAGCAACTGTTCAAGGCGTGTTGCAATTTCCTTGCGTGTCAGTCTCTTGCCCTGGTCATCGTACTGAAGCTCCAGGACAGCCCGGATGTTTTGCTCGACGGTCAAACGACGAAATACGGAGGCGTCCTGTGGCAGGTAGGACAGGCCACGGCGTGCCCGCTGGTGAATTGGCATGCTGGTAATGGGCGTGTCGTCGATCGAAATTCTGCCTGCTTCGGCTCTGACCAGACCCACAATCATGTAAAAACTGGTGGTTTTGCCGGCTCCGTTCGGGCCAAGCAGCCCCACGACTTCGCCGCTATCCACAGATAGCGACACGTCGTGAACGACTCTGCGCCCACCGTACGATTTTCTGAGTCCGACCGCCACCAGACTACCTTGTCGGGCGACGGGCTCATTGGCCTGAATGGATGACTGCTCGCTTGTTGTCATTGCTGTGTTGGTCATTGCAGTGGAGGCACGACAGGCACTTGCACACCGGCTGCCTGCAGCTGCTTGCATGCCTCGATCGCTGCATCAATTTTTGTGCGCGGTTGTGCTACAGAGCGTACCCGCCCCTGAGGGTTGTCTGATCCGGGACCGCCGAAAGCACGGTAGGTGTCGCTTTTCTGTTCGTAGCGCACCCGCTGGCCACTGATGGTGTCAAACGGTTTTCCACAGATGTATCGCACCAGGAGAGCGCGATCAATCAGGTCAAATGTTTCTTCTTTTCCGTCATACTCTGCACGCTCTCCGAGGCCTATCAGGACCTCGAAACTCTCCGGATTCTCCTGACGGATGTAGACTCGTCTGGTGGGCTCCACAATCGCAACACCGTATTGGTAACCTTCTGTATCTTCGCGCATGTCCAGTTGGTCAGCTGTCAGTGTCAACGGTCCGCGAGTCATGATGACGTTGCCGGTAAAGCGACTGGTCCGCGTGGCATCGTTGTAAGTCAGCGTGTCCGAAAGTATCTGGGTTGCAGGTTCTTCGGCGTTTTCACCTTGCTGTGCCTGGCTTTTCAGAAAGCCACCTTGCGCCTGTGCCTGGGCGCTGATGGTCAGACACGACAGCAGCAGTGCAGCGGTTGCGAGCGATCTCTTCATTTCGTCTCACTTTCCTTGTCATTTAAGCGTGGCGCGATCTCGAGGTCGCTTGAACGGTAAACATTCAGCTCCCTTGTTTTATTGTCATAGCGCATACCGGTTCCAGACAGTCTTGACATGCCCCTGACGGCCACCGCCGGCAAATCGGTGTAGGCAACGTCTTCTTCTGACAGCAGTACGATCTCTTCACTGGTGATGTTCAATGGCTCGTTCTTACTGTCACTGAGACGTATCAGGATGGCATCGCCTTTCATCACAACATGCTCACCCTGGTTCAGTATCGTGGCACTGCGGGATGTCGCAACGGTAACGGGTGAGTCAGGCTGCATGCTGTAGGCGCGGGGAAGCGAGAGTTCGTATGAATCATCGTCCGGATAGTGCTCCATGTAGTTGCCTTCCAGACGATTGACTGCCATGCCCTGTTCATTGGTACGCACGACAGTGATATTGCGTGCCCATGTATCTGGATCATGCGAAATTCGCGCCGGTGCGTCAAGCAAAACGGCCTGGTTAGTGTACTCGGCGGCAAGCCAGGTTCCCACGACCAGCGCAAGCAAGATGAGAGTGGACGCAATGGTCGGCAGACGGTCTTTCATCACGGATTACTGAATAACCCCGCCAGGAATCATGCGGCCAGGTTGAAACAGTACGCCAAGCCTGTGCTGGGCGGCAAGAATGAGATCGCAGCATTCCCGCACGGCACCGTGTCCGCCGGCGGAGTTCGTAACCCAGTGTGCCCCTTGTGCAACGTAAGCTGGCGCATTTGGCACACTCACCGCAAAGCCTGCGCGTTGCATGGCTGGCAGGTCGATGATGTCATCCCCCATATACCCGACTGAGTCGAGCGTTACGCTGCAGCGCGCTGCCAGTTCGGTCAATGCCAGGCCCTTGTCGCGAGCACCCTGGATGACATCGCCGATTCCGAGTTCTGCGGCCCGCATCGCGATAATCGGACCCTGGCGAGCGGTCACGAGCGCCACCCGAATGCCACTGATGGCGAGCATTTTGAGGCCATGACCGTCCAGGACATTGAAACGCTTGAGCATTTCCCCGTTTTCTGAATACCAGAGACTGCCGTCGGTCAGAACACCGTCGACATCGAAGACCATCAGGCGGATGGCGGCGGCACGCTGCACTGCTGCCGGGGCAACTCGTGCAAGAACCAGGGCTTCTGCGGGATGAGGGATATGTTCGGTCATATGATCTTTGCGTGCATCAAGTCGTGCATATGAAGCGCTCCAGCCAGTCTGCCGTCGCTGTCAGAAACCAGAAGCTGGGTGATTTTGTGTTCGTCCATGATCTTGGCGGCGTCAACGGCCATGGCGTTTGCATCAATGTGGCGGGGACTGGTGCGCATGCCTTTCAAGATGGGTAGACCGCGCACGTCACCCTTTTGTTCCAGCAGGCGCCGCAGATCTCCATCCGTGAAGATGCCGATGGCACGTCCCGAATCGTCCACAATGGCGCTCATGCCCATGCCTTTACGCGACATTTCTTCAAGTGTTTCGGTGATGGACGCAGTTGCGCTGACTGCTGGAACGTCATTGCCTTGACGCATGACATCAGATACACGGGTCAAAAGACGGCGACCCAGGGTGCCACCTGGGTGTGCACGCGCAAAGTCCTCTGCATTGAAGTGGCGGGCATTCAGACAGGCAACTGCAAGTGCGTCGCCCAGGGCCAGTGTCACGGTGGTGCTCGTCGTGGGCGCCAGATTGAGTGGGCAAGCTTCACTCTGGACGGCGATGTCGAGAGAGTGATCAGACAGGCGAGAGAGCTCCGAGTCCGGGTTGCCTGTGATCGCAATCACGGCGATGCCCAGACGCCTTGCCCCCGGGACGATCGCCTGCCACTCCTGTCCTGCACCCGAATAGGAAATCGCGATCAGCACATCATCTCGCGTCATGGTGCCCAGATCTCCATGCAAGGCTTCAGCCGCATGCATGAAGAGCGCCGGGGTGCCTGTCGAACTTAGCGTGGCTGCGATTTTTCTGGCGATGTGACCGGATTTGCCCAGCCCGCTGACGATCACTCGTCCCTTGCAGGCCAGCAAAGTACGCACGGCCGTCACAAAAGACGGGCCCAGTCGGTCACGCAAGGCATTGACGGCCTGGCTTTCGATTTCCAGGGTGCGCCGACCATCGGCAAGTATCGACTCCGGGCAGTCGCGGATATGTGATTCTGTCATTAGATGATTTTAATCTTTTCCCATCATGTTAAAACACCGTTGAAATAGAGCCGCAGCGGTTTGATCTGCTGCTGGTACCCGTCTTGTGTGGAGAGCTTGATGAATTCACCTGTTCAGTCGTCCTGGGGCACCCCCCTGAGTCCCGTTGCACTCAAAGTCATGACCCTCGGTTCGGGGGAGCTTGGCAAGGAGGTGATTATCGCCCTGCAGCGATTGGGAGTAGAGGTCATAGCGGTTGATCGCTATCCCAATGCGCCAGGACATCAGGTGGCTCATCATGCCGAGGTGGTGGACATGACCAATCGCGAGGCCTTGAGAGCCGTTATTGAACGACATCGTCCGGATGTGATTGTGCCGGAAATTGAAGCCATTGCCACAGATCTCCTGGTCGAGCTCGAAGGGCGTGACGGTCTGCGAGTCACACCAACAGCGAGGGCTGCGCAGCTGACCATGAATCGTGAAGGTATTCGCCGTCTCGCGGCTGAAACGCTGGGACTGCCGACGTCGAGCTATCGGTTTGCGGACTCGCTCGAACAATTGGGAGAGGGCGTGAAGGCTGTTGGTCTGCCTTGCGTGGTCAAACCCGTGATGTCATCCTCGGGTAAAGGGCAGAGCCTGTTGCGTTCTGAAGACGATGTGCAGGCTGCCTGGGACAAGGCACAGACAGCAGGTCGAGTCGGCGCCGGACGCGTCATTGTCGAGGGCTGGGTAGACTTTGACTATGAAATCACGCTTCTGACGGTTCGTTCTCAAAGCCCGGCAGGTGAGATTCAGACGCAGTTCTGTGAGCCCATTGGCCATCTGCAGGTTGAAGGCGACTATGTTGAAAGCTGGCAGCCTCAGCCAATGAATGCTGTCGCGCTGCAGCGGGCACGCGCGATGGCGCAGGCCGTGACGGCGAACCTCGCGGGACTGGGTATTTTTGGTGTTGAACTCTTTGTTAAAGGAGAGCAGGTCTGGTTTTCCGAGGTCAGTCCACGACCCCATGATACTGGGCTGGTGACGCTGGCCTCACAGGCTCAGAGTGAGTTTGAGTTGCACGCACGCGCATTGCTGGGTCTGCCAACTGACGTGACACTTCGATCACCAGCCGCGAGCCGAGTCATCTATGGTGGCGTCGATGCAGGAGCGGTCGTGTTTGATGGCATGGCAAGGGCGCTTTCAGTGCCAGGGACAGACATTCGCCTGTTTGGTAAGCCACAGTCGTTTGTCAAGCGCAGGCTTGGCGTTGCAGTGGCTACTGCCGCTGACATTGAAACTGCCCGCAACCGTGCCCGTGAAGCCGCCGGCAGTGTCACAGTCACCGCGGCAAGCTGATCGCTTCAAATCTACAGGAACAGACGGTAAGCGGCATTGTCGGTTTCGTTCCAGTGTGGGTAGCCGATTTCGTTCAGAAATGCCTTGAAACGCGTTTTTTGACCGGTCGGCACCTGGATACCCACCAGAATCTGACCGTAGTCTGCCCCTTGGTTACGGTAGTGAAACAGGCTGATGTTCCAGTCTGGATTCATCGTATTCAGAAATCTCATGAGGGCGCCGGGGCGCTCCGGGAACTCAAATCGATACAGCAGTTCATTGCTGGCAAGTTCGCTGCGTCCCCCGACCATGTGGCGCAGATGGGTTTTGGCCATCTCGTTGTGCGTCAGGTCAATCGTCGGAAATCCCTTTTTTTGAAAGCTCGTTGCAATGCGCTCAGGTTCTTGAGGGTTATTGATCTGGATGCCTACAAAGACGTGGGCCTTTTTTGAATCTGAAATCCGGTAGTTAAATTCGGTCACATTGCGCGGTCCAACCAGCTCGCATAATTGTTTGAAACTGCCTCTTTCCTCTGGAAGGGTGACCGCAAACAAGGCCTCTTTGGCCTCACCGACTTCAGCCCGCTCGGCAACGAACCGCAGGCGGTCGAAGTTCATGTTCGCACCGCAAGCAATGGTCACGACCGTTTTGCCCTGCCAGCGGTGCTCGGCCATGTAGCGTTTGGCACCGGCCACCGCAAGCGCCCCTGCGGGCTCGAGGATATTTCTGGTGTCCTGGAACACATCCCGAATGGCTGCGCAGATCTCGTCAGTATCGACGACCACATAGTCATCAACAAATTCTCGTGCAAGCCTGAAAGTCTCGACCCCGACTTGTTTGACGGCTGTGCCGTCAGAGAACAGACCGACGTCTTGCAGCCGGATCCGCTTGCCGGCTTTGATGCTTCGCACCATGGCATCAGAGTCTTCCGTTTGCACCCCGATCACCTTGATCTCCGGGCGCAGTTGCTTGATGTAGGTTGCTACACCCGCGATCAGACCTCCTCCGCCAATCGCGACGAAGACGGCATCAATCGGGTCGGGGTGCTGATGCAAGATCTCCATGGCAATCGTTCCCTGACCGGCAATGACATCAGGATCGTCAAAAGGGTGAACGAATGTGAGGTTCTCTGCGGCTTCAAGCTCAAGCGCTTTTTCGTAGGCGTCACTGAAGCTGTCCCCGTAGAGTATTGTCTGCGCACCAAATCGGCGTACAGCATCAATCTTAACGGGCGGAGTGGTTGTCGGCATCACAATGACGGCCCGGCATCCAAGCCGGTTCGCTGCCAGTGCAACGCCCTGCGCATGGTTTCCTGCAGAAGCCGCGATCACGCCGCGTGCCAGCGCTGCCGGGCTCAGGTGAGCCATTTTGTTGTAGGCGCCGCGCAGTTTGAAACTGAAGACAGGCTGAGTATCTTCACGCTTGAGCAGCACCGTGTTGCCCGTGCGTTCAGATAGCGCTTTGGCTTTCTCCAGCGGCGTCTGTATGGCGACGTCATACACTCTGGATGTGAGAATACGTTTCAGGTAGTCAGTGGACATAAGAACTCATGAGCCAAGAATCGCTTTCATTATCCCACGCGTCACCGCGAATAGGTGGTTTGCTGCTCGCGGCAGGTCTGGGCAGACGGTTTGATCCCGAAGGAAAAAGCCACAAGCTGCTGGCGCGCCTGCCTGATGGGCAGTCCCTTGTCAGGGTCAGTGCACGTGCTCTTTTGCCTTGGGTGGACCGATTGACGGTGGTCGTTGGCACACATAACACGGGGATCGCGCGTGAGCTGGCGGACTTGCCTGTGCATATTGTCGTCTGTGCCCAGTCGCATGAGGGTCCGGGCGCTTCTTTACGATATGGGTTGAACAGGGTGGCTGATGCTCCCCGGGACCCGTCAGATGCATCTTCAGGCGTTGGTGCCTGGTTGATTGCGCTGGCAGATATGCCTTTCATCGCACCGTCCACATACGCGTTGATGCGTCAGCGCGCAGTCCAGACGCTGGCATCTTCTGATGACAGGGTCTGGAGGCCTGTGCATGCGGGTAAGCCAGGCCATCCGGTGGCGGTGACAGCGGGACTTGTTCATCAATTTCTTTGTCAGGACCCGGATCCCGCCAGAGGTCTTGCCGTGCTGTGGCGAGGGCATCCCGGTCTGCTGAGAGAGCAACCGGTCGAGGACGCGGGTTGTGTCAGGGATGTTGATTACCCGACGGATTTGCGATGACGTTCGGGCTGGCTGGACTGCTAGGCCTTTTTGTCACGGGACTGCTGGCGTCGACACTTCTGCCGCTGGCCTCCGAGCCAGTCTTCATTGCCTATCTGCTCTCGGATCCCCACGCCCCGCGTCTGGCGTCGGTGCTGTCGATTGGTCTGGGCAACACGCTCGGTGGTGTCATCACTTACTTGATGGGGCGAGGTTTGCGGCTGCTGTGGTTGCGCGGACATCCTGAAGATGCTCCCGAAGGAAAAATCGCTGCAAAAGCCCGGCAAAGCGTGCAACGATTCGGGCCGTTCGCCCTCGTGATGTCGTGGCTGCCGGTGATCGGAGACCCGTTGTGCCTGATTGCGGGAAGCCTGCGATTGTCAGCATGGGCTTGTGTTTTCTGGATCGCAACCGGGAAACTTGCACGCTATGCCCTCCTGGCCTGGTTTGTGCCGGTGGTTTGAAGGTCGTGCTCAGCGCAGGGGTAAGTCGTCCGCACTCGGTCAAGTGCCCTAAAATGATGAATTGTCGACAGATCGGTTCCGTGACAGGATCGGGAGTTGACCCCAACGAGCAGTCAGCAACACATCTCATATGAATGCCCCTATCGCCAGTTATCTGTTAGCTACCCAGCCCGCAAGCTCGCAATCCCGCTTGCGCGAGATTCCGTACAACTACACCTCTTTCTCAGATCGTGAGGTTGTCTGCCGTCTTCTGGGAGAACAGGCTTGGTCTTTGCTCAGTGAGCTGCGTGCGCAGCGCCAGACCGGTCGCTCAGCGCGGATGCTGTACGAGGTCCTCGGTGACATCTGGGTCGTGCAGCGCAATCCTTATCTTCAGGACGACCTGCTGGACAACCCAAAGCGCTGCAAGCAGCTGGTTGAAGCTTTGCAACATCGTTTGCGCGAAATCGACCTGCGCCGTGTCTCTGACAACACAGATCGCGATGGCAAGGTTGCTGCCTTGCTCGAACATGCCAGACGGGCGATTGGAGATTTTGAGCAAAGCTTTGCCCAGACGGCTGCACTGCGCAAACAGGTCAGTCGGGTGCTGGGCAAACTCACGGCCCGTGACAACATAAAGTTTGACGCACTCTCGCGCGTCTCGCATGTCACGGATGCGACCGACTGGCGCGTGGAGTACCCGTTTGTGGTGCTCACGCCAGACTCCGAAGATGAGATGGCAGCGCTGGTGCGCGGCTGTATCGAACTGGCGCTGACGATTGTTCCGCGCGGTGGTGGCACGGGTTACACCGGCGGCGCGCTGCCCCTGACGTGGCGCAGCGCTGTGATCAACACCGAGAAGCTTGAGACGCTCGGCGCGGTCGAACACATTGCGTTGCCAGGTGTAGACAAGCGGGTTGCGACCATTCGCAGTGGTGCGGGTGTGGTCACGCGCCGTGTCGCGGATGCGGCAGAACAGGCGGGCTATGTTTTTGCGGTCGACCCGACTTCGGCTGATGCCTCCTGTGTGGGTGGCAATGTCGCCATGAACGCGGGCGGAAAAAAGGCTGTGCTGTGGGGGACTGCTCTCGATAACCTCGCCTGGTGGCGCATGGTGGACCCGCAGGGCAACTGGCTCGACGTGACGCGCCTTGAGCATAATCTTGGCAAGATTCACGATGTAGACGTCGCACGTTTTGAGCTGGTCTGGTCCGATGGGCAGTTTCCTGCCATGGAGCGGGTCTTGCGCAAGGAGACACTTGCAATCGAAGGGCGCAAGTTTCGTAAGGTGGGGCTCGGCAAAGATGTCACCGACAAGTTTCTCTCGGGTCTGCCCGGTGTTCAGAAAGAGGGGTGTGATGGTTTGATCACGGCAGCGCGCTGGGTGGTCCACCGGATGCCGGCTTTTACCCGAACGGTTTGTATGGAGTTTTTCGGGCAGGCGCGCGATGCCATCCCGTCGATCGTTGAAATCAAAGATTACTTGGATGCACAGACCCGGGCGGGTGGCGCCATTCTGGCTGGACTTGAACACCTTGATGAGCGTTATCTGCGCGCAGTTGGCTACGCCACCAAAAGCAAACGCGGTGGCTTGCCCAAGATGGTTTTGATTGGCGATATCGTCGGTGATGATGATGCCGTGGTTGCTTCAGCCTGCAGCGAAGTGGTTCGCATGGCCAACACGCGCCATGGTGAGGGATTTGTGGCAGTCAGTGCCGAGGCGCGCAAGAAATTCTGGCTTGACCGTTCAAGAACGGCTGCGATTGCCCGCCATACCAACGCCTTCAAGATCAACGAGGATGTTGTCATACCGCTGCATCGCATGGGTGAGTACACCGACGCGATTGAGCGAATCAACATTGAGTTATCGACGCGTA
The DNA here is from genome assembly GCA_964491995.1 of uncultured Orrella sp. Classification (GTDB taxonomy): domain Bacteria; phylum Pseudomonadota; class Gammaproteobacteria; order Burkholderiales; family Burkholderiaceae_B; genus Algicoccus. The sequence continues at coordinate 19,004 of CAZBIN010000010.1, read as the reverse complement.
ACAAGCTGAGATTGATCGATCAACTGACCGCCAGACTCCAAGAGGCTTTGCCTAAGGCGAAGGTGATTGACGGGCTGACCAGTGATGAGTTGATCGAGCAGCGTCGACATCAGGCCCTTGAGCTGCTTGCCAGCGTGCGGCAACGCTGGCAGTGGGTGCTTGACCATCTGGATATGCCTCTCAGTCAGGCAAGTGAGTTGTTTGATCAGTATGGATTGTCGGCGCTTTTGTCTGTGATACAGAACCGGCTGCAAATTCGGCCAGATGCGACTTTGTTCGATATTGTTCAAGACAGAACCCTGCGGATTTCCTGGAAAGTGGAAATCCTGCGGCATCTGGAAGATATTTTCGGGGGCAATGACCTCGCGCCGGTTCTGGCAGAGTTGGTTGCTGTGCATGCCCGCGTCCTCAAGAGCCGTGTGTTTGTCGCGTTGCACATGCACGCCGGTGACGGTAACGTTCACACCAACATTCCGGTCAATTCGGATGATTACGCCATGCTCGGCGAAGCCAACGAAACTGTGGTCCGAATCATGCAGGTGGCGCGAGACCTCGATGGAGTTATCTCGGGTGAGCACGGTATCGGGCTGACCAAGCTCGAGTTCCTGACCGAGGCAGAGCTCAAGCCTTTCAAGGATTACAAAGATCGTATCGATCCCGAGGGACGGTTCAATGCCGGCAAGCTCATGCCGGGATCAGACCTTCGCAACGCCTGGACGCCGAGCTTTGGTCTGCTGGGACACGAATCGCTGATCATGCAGCAAAGCGACATTGGCAACATCAGCGCGTCGATCAAGGACTGCCTGCGTTGCGGCAAGTGCAAGCCGGTGTGCGCGACTCACGTGCCGCGCGCCAACCTGCTGTATTCCCCGCGTAACAAGATTCTTGCCACGTCGTTGCTGATCGAGGCGTTTCTATACGAAGAGCAAACCCGTCGTGGCATCAGTCTCAAGCATTGGGAAGAGTTTGAGGACGTGGCCGATCATTGCACGGTGTGCCACAAGTGCTACACGCCCTGTCCGGTGGACATTGATTTTGGCGATGTGTCGATGAACATGCGTGCCCTGTTGCGCAGGATGGGCAGGAAGTCGTTCAATCCCGGCACCGCTGCAGCCATGTTTTTTCTGAATGCGAAGGACCCTGCAACCATCAATGCGACTCGCACGGCGATGGTCTCGGTGGGTTACAAGCTGCAACGTACCGCCAACACATTGCTTTCCAAAGTCGCTCGCAAGCAGACGGACAAACCACCGGCGACGGTTGGCAAACCGGCGTTGCGCGAGCAGGTGGTGCACTTCATCAACAAGAAGATGCCGGGCGGTCTGCCCAAGAAGCCCGCCCGCAAGCTGCTCGATATCGAGGATCCCAATTATGTGCCGGTCATTCGAGACCCGGTACGTACAAAATCCGACACGGAAGCTGTTTTCTATTTCCCAGGCTGTGGCTCCGAGAGGCTGTTCTCCCAGGTCGGGCTGGCAACCCAGGCAATGCTCTGGCATGTTGGTGTGCAGACAGTTTTGCCACCCGGATATCTGTGTTGTGGTTACCCGCAGCGTGGCAACGGGATGTCTGACAAAGCCGAAAAAATCATCACCGACAACCGGGTGCTGTTTCACCGCGTGGCCAACACCTTGAACTATCTGGACATAAAAACGGTGGTCGTCAGTTGTGGTACCTGTTACGACCAGTTGCAGGGCTACGAGTTCGAGAAGATTTTCCCGGGCTGCCGTCTCATTGACATTCATGAGTATCTGCTCGAGAAGAACGTCAAGCTCGAAGGTGTGCAGGGTGTGCGCTATATGTATCACGACCCATGTCACACCCCGATGAAGCTGCAGGATCCCATGAAAACCGTGCGGTCACTGGTTGGCGATGATGCCATCAAGACAGATCGTTGCTGTGGAGAGTCGGGTACTTTGGCGGTTACCCGCCCGGATATTTCGACCCAGGTGAGGTTTCGCAAAGAGCAGGAGCTTCAGAAGAACGTTTCAACACTGCGAGCAGATGGATTTGAGGGAGAGCTCAAGATGTTGACGTCTTGCCCGTCCTGTCTGCAGGGGTTGTCACGGTTTGGCGACGATACCGGTGCAGCAGCCGACTACATTGTGGTTGAGATGGCCAAGCACATTCTCGGACCCACCTGGCTTGAAGATTACGTCAAACAAGCCAACAGCGGCGGCATCGAACGCGTTCTGGTCTGATGCGAGGTTGAAATGTAAATCACGCCAGCGATCAACAGATCCTGGCTTGATTTCATGAGCCACAAAAAGTCGTGTGTTGGACCGAGCAGGTTGTACGGAGTGAGTTGTACGCATTCTGGCCATTGGCACGAAACATTTGAGTGCCAATCTTGCTATGCCTATTTCAAAGACCCGGTCACTGCGCCTTGACCGTGATGTTGGATTCTTTGAGTGCCTGGCGGATTGCTTTGGCGAATTCGACAGCATCCGGCTGGTCGCCGTGAAGGCACAAGGTGTCAGCCTGGACAGTCACTCGAGTACCGTCCTGCGCGATGATGGTGCGTTCCTGCACCATGTGCAGAACCTGTTCGATGGATTTTTGCACATCAGTGATCATGGCGCCGGGCTGGTGACGGGCCGTCAGACTACCGTCGGGCTGATAAGATCGGTCACCAAACACTTCATTGGCAGTACGAAGGCCCAGTGTCTGCGCTTCTTCGATCATGATACTTCCGGCCAACCCAAAAAACACCAGCGACTTGTCGACGTCATGCACCGCACGTGCCAATCCCCGAGCCAGGGCTCGATCTTTGACAGCCATGTTGTAAAGCATGCCGTGAGCCTTGACATGATTCAGTCGTGCGCCTTGAGATGCCGCAACAGCAGCCAGTGAACCGATCTGCACAACTGCCATATCGTAGGCTTGCTGCTCCGAGATCTGCATGAAGCGCCGGCCAAAGCCTTGCAGATCTGGCAGACCCGGATGTGCTCCGATGGCCACGCCGTGCGCAATGGCGCAGGCTACGGTTTCTCGCATAGTCGCCGCATCGCCTGCGTGATATCCGCAGGCAATATTGGCAGAGGACACGTATGGCAGGATGGCGGCGTCGTTGCCCATGGTCCAGGCGCCGAAACTCTCGCCCATGTCACAGTTCAGATCCAGTGTCAGACTCATTAATTTCTCCGTGAGTGGGGTGCAGATTCTAGCGATTGCGCCAGCAACTGGCGCACTCTGGCGGTGGCAACGCGAACGCTGTCAAAGGCATCTTCGCGAGCCAGATCAAGCTGCTGGGCCTGGGCGTGATCAATCATGGTGAAGCGGATGCGATCGCCTGGTTTTTTTTGCGCGAGAATCGGCAGATCGACGCTGGCCACGGTTGCAATTTTCGGATAACCACCTGACGTCTGGCGGTCGGCCATGAGGATGATAGGCTGCCCAGCACCGGGGATCTGAATGGTGCCAAATGAAGCCCCTTCGGATATCATCTGGCGCGGTTGCGTCATCTGGATGGTCGGACCCTCCAGACGATAGCCCATGCGCTCGGAGTCCGTTGAAATGCGCCACTCGGTCGCCAGCAGACTGACACAGCTCTCGGATGTGAATTCACTCCACTGGCTGCTGCGGATGATCCTGATCGACGTTTTTTTGCCATTGAGCTGGCCGATGGTACTCGGAAGGTAAATGCTCTGGTTCCAGAGATCTTCTGCCAGCTTCCCGAGCAGATCAGGATTGTCAGGCAAGGCTCGCTTCAGGGCGATCCAGTCGCGCTTTTGCAGAGCCCGGCCCTTCCAGCCGCCAAGTTTGGCACGCAGATAGGTGCTCTGGCTGCCCATGACAACAGGAATGTCCCAGCCACCGTACACAGCTAGATAAGCCCTGACACCGGACCTGGCTGTCCCCAGGCGTAGCGTCTGTCCAGCTCGCACCACAATGGGGCGATAGGGCACAACTCGCCTGTCATCACAGCGGGCATCCATGTCGGCGCCTGCCAGGCAGATACAGCAGGGACTTTCGAAAACGATGGTCGGACCCATCAGTGTCATTTCCAGCGTCGCAAAGTCTTCTTCATTGCCGACAATCAGGTTGGCCAACCTGTGGGACTGCAGATCCATGGCGCCCGTGACCGAAACCCCTAGGTGTTGAAACCCCCAGCGGCCTTTGTCCTGAAACGACGACAACAATCCGGGCTTTTCGATGAGCATGGTCATGATTCGTTCAGTCCGTCCTGCTCTGCCCGAATCTGCTCGAACCGTTCAACCGAGATCGGCTCAAAGCGCACCATGTCACCTGGGCGTAGCAGGGTCGGCGACGTCGATGCGGGATTGAACAGCCTGAGCGGCGTGGCACCAATAATGTGCCAGCCACCTGGCAGGCGATTCGGATAGATGGTGCTTTGCCTGTTGGCGATTCCAAGTGATCCGGCTGGCACGGCGGTACGTGGTATGTCACGCCGGGCAATCGCAAACCGTTCGTCATGAATGCCAATGTACGGGTGGCCTGGTGCGAATCCCAGCATGTAGACGCGCAAGGGTTGCGCGTGATGCGCGCGGATCACGTCTTCAGGTGGCAGCCCCATGTGCTGGGCCAGTTCATCGAGGTCGGGACCGTGGATGCCACCGTAACAGAGTGGGATCACGACGCTGCGCGTTTGCAGTGTCTCGCTGGCATTCAGCGTTTCGTCACCCAGCTGCTCAAGCAGTTGCAGAATCAATTGCTGCAAGGACTGTGCGGGATCGCTGCCCAGGTTTCTGGTGGGTTCGTAATAAACAGCCACAGCAATAAAAGACGGCACGATGTCGAGAACACCATCAATGGCGAGCTCGCGAATCTTTTGTGCAAGCGCGAGACAGCGCAAGCCAACCTGATCATCAATACGGTCCCCCAAATCAATGATCAGGCAACGGTCTCCCTGCTGGCGTATCCGAGGCTCAACGAAAATCGACATTGGCTTGCCAGATTACTTCGCGAACAGCGAATCCATGTTCTTGAAGGCCTTGATCTCGATCGCATTACCCGATGGGTCACGAAAGAACATGGTGGCCTGTTCACCGACCTCGCCCTTGAAACGGATGTAGGGTTCGATCACGAATTGAGTGCCAGCCGCTTTGAGTTTGGCCGCGAGCGCTTCCCATTCGGGGATCGACAGCACCGCACCAAAGTGCCGTACCGGTACCTGATGGCTGTCGACTGCGCTGGTGGCAGTTTCGCCACACTCACCCGGTGATAGATGGGCAACAATCTGGTGGCCGTAAAAGTTGAAGTCAATCCACTCGTCGGAGCTGCGTCCTTCTGGACAGCCGAGCAGGTTGCCGTAAAACTGTCTCGCTTCGGAAAGGTCGCGAACGGGGAAGGCCAGATGAAATGGAGGCATGGATGGTGCAGCAGCTGACATGACGGCAGGATCTCCCGCGAATGAAACGTTGACGTTGAAAAACGCTTAGTTTACAGGTCCAGCGATCCTGCGTGCATCAAAAATCAGGCTGAATGTGCTGCCTTTGCCAAGGCGACTCTCGATTTCCAGCGTCGCATCGTGGCGCATGGCGATATGTTTGGTGATCGCAAGTCCCAGCCCAGTGCCACCCACGTCCCTGGAGCGGCTGCGGTCGACCCGGTAGAACCGCTCGCTCAGACGTGGCAAGTGTTCAGTGGAAACGCCAATACCGGTGTCTTTCACGCTGTAATACGCCTTGCCGGCAGATGTCCGATACCAGCGGACTTTGATTTTCCCCCCGTCTGGTGTGTAGCGGATGGCGTTGGTGATCAGGTTGGAGAATCCGGAAGCCAGCTCGGAAGCCGCGCCCAGCAACCAGAGATCCGGGTCGATTTCATGTTCGATTTCGTGGCGACCATCTGACAAGGCAATCCCCTGTTCAATGGCGCTGCGCAGCAGTTCAGGAACATCGACCAGTGTCTGTTCTGCCTGCGGGCTTGTTTCAAGATCGGACAGTGTAAGCAGGTCCGCAACCAGCGCTTGCATTCGGGTCGTCTGCGTTTGCATCAGTGTCAGGTACTGGGTGCGCTGCACTTGTGTAATGGCGCCAGGGGGCGCTTCCAGGATGGTTTCAAGAAAGCCGGCGAGTACCGTCAGTGGCGTGCGCAACTCATGAGAGACGTTGGCCACAAAGTCCCGACGCGTGGTCTCGAGCTTATCAATCTGCGTCAGGTCTCGGGTGATCAGCAGTCGCTGGTGGCGAAGATAGGTCACAAACTGCATCATCAGCAATCGCTGTGAGCCACCACTGGGTTGCTTGAGGACGATGGGCTCGGGCCAGGAGGACTGTCCGGCATAGCGCATGAACTCAGGCTGGCGCAAGAGATGGAGCAGATTCTGTCCGATGTCGGTTGTTTCGTTCAGGTTCAGGTGGTCACGGGCGGCGCGGTTGAACCAGTTGATCGAAAAATTCTGGTCTAGCGCGAGAACGCCGACAGGAAGTGCCTGAGCGGCAGCCATGATTCCAGTCATGTTCTCGCGGGATTCGTTGAGCAAGGCTTCCTGCGCGCGAGTATGGTGGTCCAGTGCCAGCACAATTGGTTTCCACGGGCCCACATCCCTCGGAGGTGGGCTTTCCGAGGGCGATTTGGCCCAAAGTGCTACCTGATGTGCCTGATACCGGCGCAGCGTCATCAAGGTGCCCGCTCCAATGGACAGCGCTATCCATCCCAGTGCTGAATCCCACGCAATCTGGATCCACGCCGCGCCTGCCAGACAGGCCAGGTATACCAGAAGTGTTCTTTGCCATCGCATGGTCAGTATTGTCGCATGGTGCCTGATGGGTCTTTACTGGCTGCTGGGTTGACGGGTGAATCTGTAACCACTGCCGCGAACGGTTTCAATGTGCCGATCGTGTCCGGACGGCTCCAAAGCCTTTCTCAGTCTGCGGATATGAACATCCACCGTCCTCTCCTCGACGAACACGTGATCACCCCAGACCTGGTCAAGTAACTGTGACCGGGAGAAGACCCGCTCTGCGTGTGTCATGAAGAAATGCAGAAGACGAAATTCGGTCGGTCCGATTTGCAGCTCCGAGCCGTTTCCGCGCAGGCGATGAGACGAGGGGTCAAGACTCAATCCGGACACTTCAGTCAGATCATCGGTCAGTTGTGGCGCGCGTCGCCGCAAAACCGCTTTGATGCGGGCGATCAGCTCTTTGGGCGAGAACGGTTTGGTGATGTAGTCGTCTGCGCCGGCCTCCAGCCCATCGATTTTGTCCTGTTCGCTGCCCTTGGCGGTCAACATGATGACCGGCACCTGTCGGGTGCGCTCATCATTGCGAAGCTTGCGCGCCAGAGACAGCCCCGAGGTGCCGGGCAGCATCCAGTCAAGCAGGATAAGGTCCGGCAGCTCTGCCTTGATGAGTGTTTCGGCCTGACCGGCATCATAAGCGCGCAGGACTTTGTGCCCGGCAAAGGAGAGGTTGACGGCAATCAGCTCCTGAATTGCGGGCTCATCTTCGATAACGAGAATTGTGCTTGACATGGATTTGGTATCAATATGACATGAAACAGTTATATCTTATGGTTCAATTGTTTCAAGTCTGTGACAGTCTGTCCTTGCCTGGATCGGATACCATTGCGATATCAAAATTATGAACGAGATTTCGTTGGTAAACCGTATGACGCACAAGCAGACAGATTTCGGATTTCAGAAGGTCGAAGAATCACAAAAAGCCGGCAAAGTCGCAGAAGTGTTTGACTCTGTGGCGAGCCGCTATGACTTGATGAATGACCTCATGTCCGGCGGGCTTCACAGACTCTGGAAGTTGTTCGCACTTTCCCGTGTGGGTGCGCGTCCTGGCATGAAGGCGCTTGATATTGCTGCAGGTACGGGTGATCTGTCCAAAGCCATGGCCAGAAGTGTCGGCGCTGACGGCGAGGTCTGGGCAACCGACATCAATCTGTCGATGCTTAAAGTCGGGCGCGATCGACTGCTTGACGAGGGATGTGTGTTGCCGATCGCGGTCTGCGATGCCGAAGCGCTGCCATTCCCGGATCAGTATTTTGATCGGGTGACGGTGGGGTTTGGTTTGCGAAACATGACCCACAAAGATCTCGCGCTCAGTGAAATGTTCCGGGTCTTGCGTCCGGGCGGAAAACTGGTGGTTCTGGAGTTTTCCAGGGTCAACAAGGCACTTGAACCCGCCTATGACTGGTATTCGTTCAATATCCTGCCTTGGCTGGGCAAAAAGGTTGCCAACGATGAGGACAGCTATCGCTATCTGGCGGAGTCGATCCGGATGCATCCTGACCAGGAAACTCTCAAGTCCATGCTTGAGCAGGTGGGGTTTTCCAGGGCTCAGTATTTCAATCTCACGGCCGGACTGGTTGCGGTGCACGAAGGCGTCCGGCTTGGCTGATCAGGCTTGACTGGAGCCGTTTTGCCAGTTGGCACTCGCTAGGGTTGTTGCGTGCAGCAGAGTGGCCCGTCAGACAAGAAAAGTCTTCAAAATAACGGGAACTTATCTATAGTTGCTTCTGTCTGAAGACGCCGCCTGATGCTTTTGATATTTTGGAAGCGAGATCGGGGGAGTGCGAAAGCAGTGAGATCTGGGCAGGTGGTTGGTGTTTGGGGTATCCAGTAAACATTGAAATTTAAAAAGTGTGCTGCGGCGGGAGCCGCTGGTGAGGAGTCATTGCATGAAAAACAAAATTTACGCGAAATTGTTGGCGCTGGTGATGGTCGCAGGAAGCGCCCTGGCCATGCTGGCAGTTTCATTTGATGCAGAAGCGCGTCGTATCGGAGGCGGTGGCAGCAGTGGTCGCCAGTCATCTAACGTGATGCAGCAACGTCAGGCAACCCAGGCTCCGGTTGCTGCAGCACCGACGGCGGGCGCGGCAGCAGCAGGCGCAGGCGCGCGCTCTGGTGCTTCTCGCTGGTTAGGTCCTCTGGCTGGTATTGCCGCAGGTCTCGGTATCGCTGCCTTGCTGTCGCATCTCGGGCTTGGGGGCGCTATGGCCGACTTGCTGGTCATTGCACTGATTGCGGGTATCGCGTTTTTCGGGATTCGTTTTTTGATGCGCTCGATGAGACCAGGCTCGGCAGCACCGGCAGGCGCTGCGGGTGGCGCCATGGGCGGTCAGAGCATGAACCGTCAAGCCTTTGATCCGAATCGTGGGCAGCAGCCAGTTGGGCAACCGGTTCAAAATCTCTTTGGTTCCGGAGCTGCAAACCAGAATGCGCATTCTGAGCCAGTTGTGGGTTCCTGGTTCATCCCTGCCGGGTTTGATCAGCAGACCTTTATCGAAGAGTCCAAACGTCAGTTCATCGCGGTCCAGAAGGCCTGGGATGACGCTGACCGTGCAGAATTGCGAGATCGTCTGACTGATGATTTCTTCTCGGAGTTTTCTGCCGAACTGGACCAGCGCACGGGGGTCAACAAGACCGAAGTGGTGTTGCTCAATGCAGACTTGCTGGGCATTGAAAAGCTCTCCGATGGCTATCTCGCGAGCGTGCGGTTTTCCGGCATGATCCGCGAGGATGACAACCCTGAGGCCGCCGGTTTCGAGGAAGTGTGGAACCTGCACAAGCAGGATGGACAGGGTTGGTTGCTGGCCGGCGTGCAACAGATGCCGGGTGGTCATGCCTGACGTATGATCGGGCATTGACAGTTCGGCGCACGTCACAAAAACCATGAGGGCGGTACACTCGCTGTTTGTCTGAAATCGAGGTGCCGCCATCATTTCCTCGCCATTTCCCTTCTCAAAGGCTTTTTTTGAACCGGTGCAGTGGGTTGCCGGGACTTTCAATGCCCTTTTGCAACGCCAGCCAGCAACCCAGGAGTTACTGGCGCAGCACGCAGGGCGGACATTTCACATCTGCATATCGGCAATGACGGTGGCTTTGACAATTGGTCATGATGGCAGATTGAGTGCGGCGGATAGCCGGGTGATCCCTGACGTTACTTTACGTGTGGATGCTTCCAGACTGGCTCAGTCAGGCTGGAGGCCGGGTGACGAATGGCCGGAAGTTGCTGGTTTGCTACATGTGACGGGTGACGCGGCTGTTGCTCAGACGCTCTCGACCTTGGCAAAGCACTGGCGACCGGAGCTTGAGGATCTGCTCGCAGAAAAAACAGGCGATATTCCCGCCGTTCTCCTGGTTCGAGGTGTCAAGGCGATATTCAAGGGCGCGATCGAGGCGTCTGGCAATCTCTCTCAGAATGTTGTGGAGTACCTGTCGTATGAGACCAAGGAACTGACCCCGATTACCGTTATGCAGACACTGATGACCCAGCATAGCCAGCACCAGACCAATCTCGGTGAAATGGAGCGTCGGCTGACAGCCCTTTCCCTGCGCATCAAGGTGCTTGAAGCCAACCGGGAGCGTCGTGACCAGGAGGATGGCACATGACGTTCGTGAGGGTCATCCGGATTCTGATGGTGGCGCTGCGTTATCGGCTCGACGAGCTCGTGCTCTCCGGTATCGACCACCCGCTGGCGTTCAGATTGCTCAGGATTGTTCGTATGGGCAGCCCACCCACGATGGCGCGCGGCATGCGGCTGCGCCTGGCACTGGAGTCGCTCGGTCCGATTTTCGTAAAGTTCGGGCAGGTGCTCTCGACGCGACGCGACCTGATTCCGTCGGATATTGCGGATGAGCTGGCCCTGCTTCAGGATCGTGTGGCACCGTTTCCATCAGCTCAGGCGGCCAAGATCATTGAGCAGTCGCTTGGCGCCCCTCCTTCGGAGTTGTTTGTGCATTTTGAGGTGGATCCGGTTGCCTCGGCATCCATCGCTCAGGTGCATTTTGGACGCCTGCATGATGGTCGCGAGGTGGCTGTTAAAGTTTTGCGGCCTGGCATGCTGGAATACATCGAGAACGATCTTGCCTTGATGCGGATTGTCGCAAGGATCGTCGAGCGTCTCTCGCCAGATGGCAAGCGACTCAAACCTCGAGAGGTTGTGGCTGAGTTCGATAAATATCTTCACGATGAGCTTGATCTCCTGCGAGAAGCGTCCAACTGCAGTCAGTTGAGAAGAAATTTTGCGCCAGACTCCCCTAGAGGGGAGTTGCTGATGGTTCCAGAAGTCATGTGGGACTATTGTGCGACCAGCGTCTTCACGATGGAGCGAATGTACGGTATCCCGGTCAGCCAGATTGACCGCTTGCGTCAGTCGGGTGTTGACATCAAGGATCTTGCGCGCAGGGGCGTGGAGATTTTTTTCACGCAAGTGTTCTCGGACGGCTTTTTTCACGCTGATATGCATCCGGGCAATATTTACGTGTCAGATCAACCCGACACGCTTGGACGTTACATTGCGCTAGACTTCGGGATTGTGGGCTCGCTGTCTGAATTTGATAAAAACTATCTCGCCCAGAATTTTCTTGCTTTTTTTCTGCGCGATTATCGTCGGGTGGCGCGGTTGCATATCGAATCAGGGTGGGTGCCCGCCAACACGCGTGAAGAAGAACTTGAAGGTGCGATTCGAGCAGTTTGCGAGCCGTATTTCGACAGGCCGCTGGCCGAGATTTCTCTGGGACAGGTGCTGATGCGACTGTTTCAGACCTCACGGCGGTTTCATGTCGAAATACAGCCCCAGCTGGTACTTTTGCAAAAGACCCTGCTAAACGTTGAGGGACTCGGACGTCAACTTGATCCGCAGTTAGACTTATGGGAGACCGCAAAACCCTATCTTGAGGGTTGGATGCATGATCGCGTAGGTTTAAGAGGGTTGCGCAATAAAACCGCAACCGAAGCAGGTCAGTGGGCTCAATGGCTGCCTGAGTTTCCGCGTTTGTTGCATGCTTCGCTGACGCGTCCCGACCATAGCGGGCAAATGCTCGAGGAAATGCGGTTGTTAAGGCGAGAGCGACAGCAGTCAAATCGATTGATGACTGCCTTGCTGACGGTACTGGCACTGTTTTTGGCTATATGGCTGTTTCGCAACTGGTAATGCGGATTTCTTATCCCGCTTTTGCTTTCTGTCATAACTATGAAAGCTCAGGCGGTTATCAATGTAGGATCATACTGTTTTAAGGCTCATCCAATGCTCTACCCTGAACTGTTCAAATCCCTGGAGTCTGTACGCTGGAACATGAACACGGACATTCCGTGGGACAAGTTCGATGCGAATTTGTTGACAGACGAGCAGGCCTTGACGATCAAGATGAATGCGATCACGGAGTGGGCAGCACTGCCTGCGACCGAGATGTTCCTGCGCGATAATCGTGATGACAGCGATTTCAGTGCATTCATGTCTGTATGGTTCTTCGAAGAACAGAAGCATTCGCTGGTGCTGATCGAGTATCTGAGGCGATTTAGGCCAGAGTTGGTGCCTACGGAAGAAGAACTTCACAAGGTGCGGTTCGAGTTTGATCCTGCGCCTGCGCTTGAAACGCTGATGTTGCACTTTTGCGGCGAGATCAGGCTCAATCACTGGTACCGCTGTGCGGCACAGTGGCATACCGAGCCTGTCATCCAGGAAATCTATAAAACCATCGCCAGAGATGAGGCCAGACACGCCGGTGCTTACCTAAAGTACATGCGTCGAGCCGTGCATCAGCGTGGACAGGCGATCGCCGATCAAGCCAAACAGGCGTTTGCCAAGATTGGTCTGTTGATGGCTTCAGCACGTCGCACGCCTCAGGCGTTGCATCCAACCAACCTGCATGTGAACAAGGATCTGTATCCTCAGGACACAGTGCAGTCCAAGCTGCCCGAACCCGGTTGGCTCGAGCACTGGTTAGACACCCAGATCCGCTTTGATGCAGACTGGGAAGCCAAGGTCAGCCAGCGTATCCTGCACAATCTGTCTGTTTTGCTGGATGTGCCGTTCAAGACGGCTCAGGATCTCAATCGTTTTCGCAAGTCTCTGATGGCATCGGGTCAATCCGCTGAGCCTGTGCAATCAGTGCTCGCAAGCTAGGTGCTCGCCGGTGTGTTGCCTTGAGTGATTTCATGATCGCCAGATTTGAAGAAAAGATTCTGACCCGCCAGGATTGTATTGCCTGGCGTCAGTCTCAGGCAGGTGCCGGCCCGGTTGTGTTTACCAATGGGGTATTTGACCTCCTGCATCGAGGGCATGTGACTTATCTGGATCAGGCAGCACAGCTCGGCGCGTGTCTTGTTGTCGCGGTCAATAGTGATGCATCGGCCAGACGCCTTGAAAAAGGTCCTGAGCGGCCGTTGAACAACGAATCAGACCGTGCTGCTTTGTTAGCAGCATTGCAGAGCGTTTCGGTGGTGACAGTGTTTGATGAAGATACGCCCTACGAGCTGATCGAGGCGTTGCGACCAGATATCATCGTCAAAGGGGGGGACTACAACATGGAAGTTTTGCCCGAGACGCGGCTGGTGCAAAGCTGGGGTGGTCGGGCAGTGGCTATCCCGTTCGCACACGAGCGTTCCACCACCGCCTTGGTCAGAAAAATCAGAGGTACCTGAAACAGACCGACAGCTTGTACGGTGACTTCTGAGCGGTACTGTGGGCGAACGCCTGGCAAGAAATCAGGCGTTTTCCCACAAGACTGGGTCTGGATTAACGGATGCGAGCTGAGCGTGGTAGCTTCAGGTCATGCATGATTCCCGTGCTCGGTGAGCCAGGCGCCCGGAGCATTTGATTGATGGTCAGAAGATCCGACTCGGAGAGCACGCCGCTGTTGGCCCGCAGCCGCAAGCCTGCCATGACCGCCTGGTATCGGGCGCGCGCAAGATCACGTTTGGTCACAAACAGTTGTTGCTGTGCATTGAGCACGTCAAGGTTGATCCGCACGCCGACCTGGTAGCCCGTCAGGTTTGCCTGCAGCGATGACAAGCTGGACTTTTCTGCTGCCTGAAGACCTTTAATACGAGCAAGGCCCGACTGAACCCCATTGAAATACTCACGCGAGAGCTGCACGGAGCGGCGTCGCACTGCCTCGAGATCATAGACAGACTTTTGTTGCAACTCGGCCTTTTCGACAACGTTTGCACTGACGCGACCACCCGAGTAAATCGGCACAGACAGTGTCAGAGCGATGGTGTTGTCGATTGTGCGACCGCTATAGAACGGCCTGACCTGGGAGTTGCCGACAGTATTGCTGGTCGAAGATGCAGACAGATTGACCGTAGGATAGTGTCCGGATTTTGCGATCTGGACATCGTGCTCGGAAATGCGTGTCTGGATCCGGGCGCGGACGACTTCCAGGTTTGCCGAGGACGCCTGCTCTGACCAGTCGGTGAGTTTGTTGGGAACTGGCGCCGGAATGCTGACGTTGTAAGGAAGTGCGAACAGAGTGCCGGGTGCCGGTTGACGACCAATAATACGGGCGAGCTGATCCTCAGCGTTTCGCAGGTCGTTCTCGGCAGCGATGATGTTTGCGCTGACCAGATCATAACGTGCCTGGGCCTCCAGGGCGTCGGTGACGGTGGCCTCACCAAGCTCAAACCTTTGACGGGAGGCTGAGAGCTGTTCCTGTACAGATTGCTGTTCGGCGCGCAGAGTCTCCAGCGTATCCTGCGCAGTCAGAGTGTCGAAGTAGGCCTGGCTGACGCGCAGCAAAAGCTCCTGATAGGCCAGTTGCAATTGAACCTCAGCGCTCGCTACCACCAACTTGGACTGTTCATAGGTCTGAATGGCCGACCAGTTAAAGACGGGTTGAGTCAAGGCCAAAGTCCAGGCAGACCGCCCGCTGTTGTAAACCTGATTGAGCGGACCCGTGGCACGGCTATCGACGTAGGCACCTGTGAGCGTGCCATCTGCCTGTGGCAAAAGCCCTGCGCGAGCCTGTGGCAGCTTTTGCATGGATGCGCGGTATTGTGATCGCGCCGCCGCATAGACTGCGTCGTGATTCAATCCAAGCTGCCAGGCCTGAGCCAGATCCATGGCGCTGGCAGAGACGGAACTACAGCAGATCACCCCTACGATGATTCTATGAAACGACCACCGCATGATGAACTGCCTCCTGCTTAGAACTTGAAATGTGAAACTTTGGGCCCTACAAGCGGTTTGATCACGGTTTCAAAAAGAGTTTCCGTCTCAAAACTTGCCGCCGTGATGCGCGTCAGGCGCACAACGGTCATCGCAGGGGGCTGACCGATCACAGCCACCAGACGACCACCGACTCTGAGCTGATATTTCATCGAATCAGGAACGGCTGGCAGCGAGCCCGTGACCAAGATTGCATCGTACTCGGTCGTCCCCCAGCCTTGGCTGCCATCACCGGTCTCGATCGTCACGCCCTCAATGCGAGACTGCGCGAGGTTTTCCTGAGCAAATGCGACCAGCCGTGGATCAATTTCAATCGAAGTGACCTGTCGGGTCAAGCTCGCAAGCATGGCGGCCTGATAGCCTGAGCCTGTGCCGATCTCAAGCACACAGTCGGTGGGCTTGAGCTGCAGCGCCTGGGCCAGTCGAGCCTCAAGCTTGGGTGCAAGCATGGTCTGCAGAGTGTCAGCACCGTGAATCACCAGCGGAATTTCAAGGTCTGAGAACGCCAGTGCACGATATTCGGCAGGCACAAAACGTTCGCGAGGGACGGTCGCAATCGCTCCGAGGACGGATTCGTCGCTGATCTCCCATGGGCGGATCTGCTGTTCCACCATGTTGAAACGGGCTTGTTCGATGGCGGGCAAACTTGTAGGTTTCATTGGATTGACTGATCTCCTGATGGGATCTGAGGATTGTACTAGTTACGAGACCACAGTTCGTAAAAGTGATGCACGGGGCCGTGGCCGCTGCCCACTTTCAACTGTTCCGCATGCGTGATGGCCCCGATCAGATACGCTTTTGCTCGTCGGGCGGCTTGCTCGGCCTGCAGACCATGGCCCAGTAGTGTGGCCAGTGCTGCCGATAAAGTGCATCCCGTACCGTGGGTGTTGCGTGTTTCGATACGCTGACCCGGCAGTTCGATCATGACGTCACCGTCGTGCAGAAGATCGGTTGTCTCGGTGCCCGGCAAGTGTCCACCTTTCAGCAAAACCCAGCGCTGGCCACTGTACGTCATGGTCTGGCGCAATTGTTCCGCCATCTTGCGCATTTCACGGATGTTCTCCGGCGCGCGCTGTTCGGTCAGGACGGCGCCTTCGGGCAGATTGGGTGTGATCATTGTCGCGAGCGGTACCAACGCTTCACGCAACTCCCCAACGGCTGTGGCTTCGAGCAGCATGTCACCACTTTTTGCCACCATTACGGGGTCCAGAACCACATGAGCAACAGGATTGTCAGCCAGTTTTTGTGCCACCACCCGAATCACCGGTGCCTGACCCACCATGCCGATCTTGGCCGCATGGATCGTGACATCGTCAAACAAGGTCTGTAACTGTGCACCCACAAAGTCTGGTGCGACCGCATGGATGTGTGTCACGCTGCGGGTGTTTTGTGCGGTCAGTGCGGCCACGACGGCACACGCGTAACCGCCCAAGGCGCTCATGGCTTTGATATCGGCAAGAATACCAGCTCCGCCCGATGGGTCAACGCCGGCAATCGTCAGAATATTAGGGGGTGAGGATGTCATACTGGATCAGGGTGTCTGCGTTGAAATCATGCCCGCTGTGGGTGAGCTTGGACTGCCCTGATAGATTTTGCGGGGAATACGGCCTGCCAGAAACGCTTGCCGACCCGCCACCACCGCGTTACGCATGGCGTTAGCCATCAAGATCGGATCCCTTGCACCCGCAATGGCGGTGTTCATGAGGACGCCGTCGCATCCGAGCTCCATGGCAATGGCGGCATCAGAGGCCGTGCCAACGCCAGCATCAACCAGCACAGGGACTTTCGCCTGCTCAAGAATGAGTTGCAGGTTCCAGGGGTTCAGAATGCCCATGCCTGAGCCGATCAGTGAGGCCAGAGGCATGATGGCCACGCAACCGATGTCTTCGAGCATACGGGCCTGTATGGGATCATCGGTGCAGTAGACCATGACCTCGAAACCTTCTGCCACCAGCGTCTTGGCAGCTTCAAGGGTTTGCGGCATGTTGGGGAAGAGGGTTTTGGGATCACCCAGCACTTCTAGCTTGACCAGGCGATGATCATCGAGCAGTTCTCGTGCCAGACGCAGGGTTCGTACCGCATCCTCGGCGGTGTAGCAACCTGCTGTATTGGGTAATAGCGTGAATTTATCAGCGGGTACATGGTCGAGCAGGCTTTCTTCGCCAGCGTTCTGGCCGATGTTCGTGCGCCGGATGGCGACCGTGACGATCTGCGCCCCGCTTGCGTCGAGCGCCTGGCGCGTCTGCGCAAAATCCTTGTACTTGCCCGTCCCGACCAGCAGTCGGGATTGGTATGTTTTGCCTGCGATCGTCAGGTAGTCCCTGTCAGTCATTGCGTCAGTCCTTGCTCTTGCTTTTGCTAATGGGTTCTGATCTGATCCTCGCGAGCGCATCGCAGATTTCTTGTGAGGCCTGTATGAATCTTGGTCCTGGCCGATAAAGAATGTCGGGGTCCATGACAATGACTTTCGCCAGGCTCGCGATCTGCTTGCTGGGAGGATACCCGGTCACGATGAGATCAGGTCTGCCGGAAATGATACTCTCCAGACTGACCCGCGGTGCAAGTAACAGGCTGCCAGCAAATGGATTGATTGCACCACAGCGCTCAATGGCCTGATTGATCAGCTTGTCACGCCCAATGACATATTCGTCATTCACGCCTGCCATCACGACAATCCGGACTGGCTTGCGGGCCGCACTCGTGGATGTCGTGTTGTCGCGCAACTCGAGTCCTGCCAGCTCCAGCTGTCTTGCCTGTGAGCCCAGAGCGTCGAGCACCTCCCGTGCGAGATCCTCGGTCTCAAGGATGCGCGCCAGAGAGGCAATGTCCTGAATGATGTCCTCGATCGATTGAGGGCTCGTGACAAATACGGACTTTCCCAGTGACTGTAGTCGCTGCATCAGCGGTGATGGCCATCCGACAATCAGGTCTGGGCGCCAGGCAAGTACCTGCTCGAGGCTGGTGTTCAGGCCGTCTCCCAGGCGGGGCAGCAATCCGGCATCGACAGGATAGTTGCTCGATTGAACTGTGGCAACGATCTGGCTTGCGCCGCCAGCGGCATAGACCATTTCAGTGGCGTGGGGCGTCAATGTCAGCACCCGCAAAGGACCGGCATGTGCAGAATCGGCTGCCGCACCGATCAGGCATGCGGCAGCAATAAAAAACAGGTTTTGCAGGCTAGAGAGCCATCCTGACATTGAAGAATACATTCGATCCTGGCGTGTTGTAGCCTCGAACTAAAGTGTAGTTCTTGCCCAGAACGTTGTTCCAGCGAAGTTGCAGAGAAACATCCTTGTTCATCGCATACTCGACGCCCATATTCAGCAGGCCATAGCCACCGAGTATGGTGTTGCCATCGGTGCGCTCACTGGTCAGCATCCAGTCTGCGTTGAGCGTCACGTCTCTGAAGCGGTGCTCTGCACCGAGACGCAGGGTACGCTGGGCGATGAAGGGTAGCCGGGTGCCGGTGGAATTGTTGAACGGGCTCAGGAGGTCAGCGCTGCCATAAACCGAGCTCTGCCGACCGAGCGCCTGTTCAAATGACAGTGTCAGACCTTTGATGGTAGCGCTCTCCACGTTTTGCGGGATATAGGTCGGGGCTTGCGAAACGATCAGATCGGTGATCCGGTTGTGGTAGGCGACCAGGGCCACTTCGCCAGAACTGTGGGTGTAGCGCAGTCCCATCTCGTAATTTCGTGATTTCTCCGGGGCCAGATTAGGGTTGCTAAATCCTGGGTAGTAGAGTTCGTTGAAGTTAGGCGCACGAAACGCGTTGTTGGCTGCCACACTGGCTTGCCATCCTGGAGCGAACTCGTAGGCGTAGGCCAGGCTGGCTGTGGTGAAGTTGCCATACTGGGAGTTGTCATCATTGCGCAAGCTTGCTTGCACCCGATGTTTGTCCCAGCGCCCGGTGTAGTTGGCCATCACGGCATTGGTGAAAATGGCGTCGTTTCGGAAATTGACGGGTGCGCCCCAGGATTCTGCTTTCACAGACTGCTCGAGCCTTTCGAGTCCGATGTTCAATGTCTGGTCGTCTGCCAGGGAGAGTGAATTCAGCCAGAGATACTGGGACTGGGTTGACTCAAAGTAGCCCGTGCCGCCTTGCCCGGCAGATGCACGAGTCTCGTTTTTCTCAT
>CAZBIN010000009.1:6096-36213 GCA_964491995.1 uncultured Orrella sp. | reverse complement strand
TTCAAAATTGCTTGACACTCTTAAATACTGTCAGATATACTACAGATTGATTGACTTACCGGACTACCAAACATGGATGACGATATTGACTACTACCCAAGAGCGGGTAAACGTGCTGGCAGAGCAGTAAAGCAGGAAACCGAAAAGGGTGAATACACCAAGCAGATGAACATTCTGACCTTCACCCGCAACTACATCCCGCACTACGTCAACCAGAAGGACGACACCGCGCACTTCTGGAATGAGCAGGGCCTGAAAGCCGTGTTTTACCTGCGCAAGAACTTCTGGACGGTATCGGACAAGGTAAAGCGGATTTACGGCACAGCGGAGCAGTTCCTGACCTGGTGGCACAACCGCCAGCTGTCAACAGCGTCTGCCGAGCCTAACGAGCCCGTAGCGCCGCCCAAGGTGGATACTAAGCAGCGCATTAAGGAATTGCGTGAGATCGCCACTGGCAAGTCCGTAAAGGAGTCAGCATGAAGAAACAACACAAAGCCGCCGAAGTGGACCCCGGTTACTTCTGGCAGCCCATGAGCACCTGCCCAAGAGGCACTAAGGTGCAGCTGCTCAACCCCGGCCATGTAGCATGCTACGGCCAATACAACGGGGAGCCCTTCTGGAAAGGTTGGGCGCCCCTGCCGAAAATCCCGAAATACATGAAGGAAATGAAGTGATTGAAATCCGATCAGAGTTTGTACGAATAGCCCGTCAGTTCACGGGCGGCACCACAGGCGTCAATGACAGCTACCTGCGCGTACGTAGTGACCTGGCTGTCCAGCATGTCTATGTCGAGCCCGCCCCCGCAGGAGGCGTGTATGTCGTCGGCACGGACGCCTCTGTGCTATGCGTTCACTACGAGCGCGAGGGCAAGGTGGACCGCCCGTATGTCATCAAGGGGCTAACCCGCGAGCACGACTTCATCCTGTCAAACGGTGCGTCGTCCTACGACCGCTGGCTGATCGCTACACCGCAAGGGGTGATCGTCAAGACGGCCGATGGCAAGCAGATACCGCTGGAAGGCGTGACCATCAATCCCGCAGATCGGATCAGCAATAATCCGCCTCATGGGGTTATCGCGTTCCCCGACTGGCGAGCCGTTGTGCCGACAAGGGAAGAAATTGCCAAGATGAAGATGGGCAATCCGTACACCCTTAACGTGGCCTACCTGTCCATTCTTGCTCGGCTTTACGATACGGGCAGCATTGCAAGTCGTGCCGTCCAGATACGCTCATTCGGTACGATGGAAAAGCCCGTGGTGCTGACGTTCCCCTGGCGCCCTGACCTGACCATTGTCATTCAGTCTGTCACGGTGAGCGCAACTACCCACATGCCTGACCCTGCTGCTGTCCTGCACGACGGCCTTGACGCGCCAGCGGCAGCGCCGGACGCCTCTGCACCGTCCGATGACCAGGACGCCCCCGATGTACCGGAAGGCGGCTGGGGTGACGAAGACGGGGACGACGAGGAAGAAGATGAGGCCGCCGGCCTGTAAAGATACGACCCCACCTTAGCGCGAACCGGTCGCGTCCCGCAGGGGGTAAGCTGCGGGTAGACTTCACGCAGGAGGGTGTCTGCGTACCGGAAACCCCTCATACGGCCAGGCGGCATTGCCGTCCTCAAAGGGCATATCTGGATGCCTCGGCCAAACCAGAGACCGGTTACGGATATTGATCCGGGAAGCATCGCCACCAGCGGCGAGACAATTGCGCGGTTTTGCTAGTTTTCCGGGATAAACTAGCGCCACTAACTTAAAGGAAAAGCATGGAACAATCTTTCGGTAAAAAAGCGGTCGGCCTGTCATTCAACCCTTCAGGCGATCAGTTAGTCACAAATACAAAACTCGCCTATGCGGAGGCAATAGACAATATCCTTGTCAAGCTTGACGCCAACCGGGATAACCCCACCGTGGTAGCGATCTGCGAAAAGGCTATACAGGAAACTATTACTGCACAAATGTGGGCGGTGAAAGCGATTACCTGGAGCGACTGATTTCTCGGTTTTGCTGGTTTTCCGTGATAAGCCAGCGCCATCACAAGGTGTTTAGCTCAGTTGGTAGAGCACAAGAGGGACACAAGATCGTTTCTACGTAAGTAGACTGCACAGCAGGGCAAAGCCAACGATTCGGTCTTTTTCCCCAGGGGTCACTGGTTCGAGTCCGGTAACACCTTGTGATGGTGAAAGTTCACTTCCTTCGGCCGAGGGGGCGATGCCTGTAGCTCAGCGGTAGAGCGCTACGTGAAACCTAGGTGCGCTGGTTCGATTCCAACCAGGCCGCCATCAAAGAAAGTGCAGGTTCGATTCCTGCTCGCTTGTCGAGGCTTGGTAGGACGGGAGTTGGGTTCGATTCCCAATGATTGGGGTCATAGCAATATGACTAACTCTGGTGAGCATAGACATGACACCTCGGAAAGACGAGGGCTATCGTGCATGGCGATTGTGCTATATGGCCGCGGTAAGACACGACAGTTGCGGACCCAGTGATGGAAGTAAGGGCGGCAATCCTGAAACCCGCAGGCACTGTAAAAGTCCACCAACCTTCACTATAAAGCATTTCTGCAACACCCTTCAAAAAGTATTGACACTGTTCAATATTATCAACTATAATTTCCTTAATACTTAACCTCTATTAAGGAATGACGTGAATAAAGACTTCAATACTTCTAACTGGACAGGCCGCACTCACCGAACGGTTAATGAGGCTTTCGGGCCTTACCAGTCTGCCAGCTATCATTCAGCCCACAACCACGGCGAACGCCCCCTAACGACGGTACTGACCGGCGCAGGTCTTGCCGCCTGCTGGTTCATCGCTTTCTGGCTGTTCGGAGCGTAACATGACCGACACCACACTGGCAGACATCGACATCGTGAAGGAGCGGGAAGCCTTCATCAAGTGGTTTGATCTGCTGTCTCCCTCGACCAACCGCAGCGATGCACTGTCCGCATGGATAGCACGGGCGGAACTGCACTTCCTGAGTAGCGACAACCGGCTACCGGAAAACTTCGCAACACTGATAGACGCGCTGAACGCGCTGCCCGAAAAAGGCATGAAACTCAATTAAGGAAAGATATTATGAAGAAAACACTTTTAATAATGCTTGCCAGCGTAACACTGGCTGGATGCTATACGGACTCAGATATTGCCTCTCGGAATTTAAGTAAAGCCGCTGATATGTTTGAAATCAATCGCCGAATCGTGTTCTACAACGGGATCACGGATACATACATTTTGACGATTGAGGGCAAATGTTCGATTGACACCAATGCGTCGAACACGTCATTTCATGTCACCTGCAAGACTGGGCTAAACGAATACAAGAAGCATTTTTTAGGGCTGTCGGACAACGTGACCTACTTTGCCGAGCAGATGGACGGCGTGGATGTCAGTACATACCATTACCGAGTTGTATTCAAACCGCAGGCTATTGTGCCGGATGTTGATTTTCAGGGAAGCGCGAAGGAGCTTTTGAAATGAAATTAACAAGTGGAACCGTCATCTCGAAAGTCCGCGAGGTGAGAAACAAGCCAAACACTATCCGGTGCGAGGTTGAACTGCCGAAAGGCCACGCGCTGCTGCTGGTCCCTGACGACGGCCATGTGCGACTAGGTTACCCGCTCGAAGACATGATCGTCCATGTTAACAACATCAAAGACGCAGATCACGTCTTCTGGTGTCCGGGAGCACAGGAATGGGTGCAGAGATAGTCTTGCTGTGCCT
Organism: uncultured Orrella sp.; assembly: GCA_964491995.1. Taxonomy (GTDB): domain Bacteria; phylum Pseudomonadota; class Gammaproteobacteria; order Burkholderiales; family Burkholderiaceae_B; genus Algicoccus. The sequence goes on along the minus strand of CAZBIN010000009.1, from coordinate 32,498 downwards.
GCTGACCCCCAGTGCAGGCGCGGCGCTATTCACGATTGCTAAACTGCTTACTGACGACGAGAACTTTATGAAATTAACCAAACGAAACGATCTTATTACCCTGAGCCGCCAGGAGGTTGCACGGGCCATCGGTGAATATGTCCAGCGAGAGCACGAGCGGCTTACCGGTGAGGCATGCCTGCCTCTGGTGATGTCCACCGAAGACGGCGAGCTCAACGGGCTGCCCGTTCCGCAGCTGAAGGTAAGCGTCCTTAACCGGCATACCGGCACCCTTCGACTGAATGAAGTGGTTGTCGAGGTCGATAATTTCGCAGCCCGTAAGAAGGCGAAGGATGAAGCGGAGATCATCCAGTCTGGAAAGGAGGCCTTAGCCAGTCTGAAAGCGGATAATCCTGGCCGATCAGCGGCTTTCAGAGAGGGCGTTGCGGCCGCTGAAGAAGGCGTTAACCAGTGCCCTTACCAGCGTGAAGCAGGGCTCGGTCCAGACTCCTTTTCCGTTGGCAAAGGCCCCTATGCCGACTGGCAGCACGGACACCTCGCCTGCCGCGCAGTACTGGTACAGCTAGGACACGACTTTCTCGAATACCGGTACCCGCCCAGTGCGCCCATACCGACAAACCGCAAGGTGCTGTCAGACCTGGCGCGAGCCCTTATCAGAGGAGGCCACCATGCAATGTAAGAACTGCGGCGAGCGGATGGAGGGAGACGGCTACTCACAGGTAATCCATTGCCCCAATACGCTCGAAGATACGGACATCATGGAGCCCGATGCACAAGCCGTCTACTGCAACGGCGACCAAGAGGCGGATAAGTCCGGTAGAGGGCGCGAAATGAAGCCGTACAAACCCCCCAGGCACTTGCGGGAGGAAGAGATAGACCGCCTTCCGCGGCTCATCTCTATCGACACCCGGTATGTGAAGCCGCTGGAAAACGCAGTCAGGGAAGACCTGCGCAAGGCCGAAAAGCGAAGGAGGTCCGGTGAGCAGAAATAAGAAGCCCCGCAAATCCAGGAACAATCCGGCTAAAAGGGCAGCGCGTAAAGGCACTTCCGACAGGCTGCACCTCCTACTGGTGGAATCGTTCTCCGAAGAGGTTCACTTGTCCGTCGCCCTGAACGCCCGCCTGGCGTACCAGCGGCTGTGCCGGGTGGCCGATGTAGACGCCCATAACAACATCGCGGAATACGTGATGATCGTCGGCCACGCCATTCAGGACATCCCGCAGCTGCAAGACGAAGCGCGACAGATCGAAAGCGCGGCTCGCACCCTTGACGACGTGTACGACCTGATTGTCGCGGGCACTGTTCCTGCCGCGCACCACCTTCAGGCCATCCTGAACGGCGTTAACGCCATTGACAGGGCTGTCGGCAGCCCCTTTTTAAAGACCGCCAAGCTGTACCAGGCCGAGCGCCAGGTAGAAGCGGCATTACGAAAACTTCAAAACGATAAGGACCAATCATGCAATTCATCTACAGGCGCATCGCCCGCCTGCTAACCGCCCAGCCACATATCACCAAGGCGCTGTTCGAGCGGGCGCAGAAAACGCCCTACAGCACGCTCATGAGCCGTGACGGCACGCAGGAGTACATGCGCCGCTGGTGGCTGTTTAACCCCTACCAGAACGCCGATGGCACCTACCCGAAGCGCAATTGGCTCATGCGTCTGCTGCCGTCTGTCCGGTTTCATGAAATCCTGCTGCCCGACAATGACCTGCACCTGCACGACCACCCCTGGAACGCCCAAACAATCGTCCTGCGCGGCTGGTACATCGAGGAAGTGGAAAACCCCGATTATGAACCGACGATTGTCGATCACCCCTCCAACAAGCCTACGATGTACCTGCACCGACAGGCAGGCTATACCGGCCCGATACGCTTCGGGCAATACCACCGTATTGCCAGCGTCAGTGCAAGCCGCAGGCAGCAAACCCTGACCCTGTTCATCACCTTCAGGCACAAGGGGACATGGGGCTTTCGGGTCAACGGGGTAAAAGTGCCTTGGCGCCAATACTTAGGAGTGGATAAGCGACTGCCGAGGCAGAATAACAACAAAGCCTAAAAGTATTGACACTGTTTAATCTTGTCTAGTATACTTATCTCACGTTGAATACATAAGGAACAAAACATGAACAAGACACCAGAACTTGCAGAAGTCCGCCCTTTTACTGAACTGACGCGGGAAGAACTGCTTACCGTAGTCCGCATTCAGCAGGAGCAGAACGACGAACTGCGCGCACTACTGGCCGAGCAGCACGAACAAATGATGGCAATAGGCGCGGGCGGCGTTACGTCCGGTCAGTTATTGTTTAACGAGCAGGAGTAAACATGAAGGAGGATCGCGTCCCACACCCGTGGGAGCCTCACGAAGTGGCTTTCCTGGTTCGTAACCACGAGACCATGACCAGGGATGACATGGCAGTAGTGCTCGGTCGGACCCGCCAATCGGTCATCAATAAGCTGCAACGCTTAGGGATTAAATCTCCCTGCCACAAAGTTTGGACTGAAGGCGAGGATGAAGCACTGCGCAGGGGTGTCCGGGAGGGCGCAAGCAGGGCTTCACTGGCGAGACTGCTAAACGTCTCCACTGGGCAGATTGATCGCAGGATAGACCGCCTTGGTCTGCACCGCAAGAACGCGGCCAAGGATTATACGGAAGCAGGGCCGAAGGCCGTTGCCGAAGTTAGTGCGGAGGGTCGCCCAAAAGTAAAGGTCGTGGAGGTGAGACCAAAGAACGGCTGCAAGCGCCCTGTCTACGAGATTCTACCCCTTAATGCAAACCCGTTTCACATGATATTCCAGGAGCGATTTTGAAAACTGACTACTTAATCAGTGAACCGAACATCGACTACGTATCCGAGCAGACGCAGGAGATTCTGCGACGAGTGAAAGTCGAGCACATCAAGAACTCGTTCATAGTGCGCGGTACTTATCTTCGGCACGGTGAAGGCGTTGTCATTGCAGGCGTCATAGACGACATGACAGAGGCCACCTTAGCAGAGTCCTACGTAGCCCTGCTGATCGGTGAGAATGGCGCCTGCGCAACCGGCTACGGGCGCCTGGCAGGCAATAGCCCACAAGACCATCACGACGCACGTACGATGGCTGAGCGTCATGCCTTGTTGGAGTTTTGCCGCCTTGAAGGCATCTCGCTGCCCCTGCCTAAAAGCATTTCGCTGACGGCCGAGCACCCAGGGGTACGCGGCTTTAACTGGAAGAAGCATCCACAGGCCCGGTACATCGCGCAGGACGTTTCCGGCCGGTGGTACTGGTATGATGGGCGTCCTGTGCCGCTCAAAAGCGACAAAATTTGGTTCATCCCCAAAGGCAAAACCGGCCGCGTTACGGCCCTTCTTCCTCGTTTTTGGGACTGGGAGAAGAGCCTGCTGGAACGACCAGAGGGCGTATAGAACAAACAGTGAACGCTTGCCCGCGTAGACATGAGTAATCGTGGATCCGTTTTAGGTAAGAGTGATAAATCGTCTAACACCAACACGGCAGATAGAAAGAAAGGATCAGCCAACGGGGTAGACAAACTATTTAGGAAGTAATATGACAATGACATACGGCAGCGTTTGTAGCGGGATAGAAGCTGCAACGGTAGCCTGGCAAGGGCTGGGGTGGAAACCGTCCTGGTTTTCAGAGATAGAGCCCTTCCCGAGTGCCGTCCTGGCACACCACTATCCAGACGTCCCAAATACAGGCGATATGCTTGCGCTACCACGCAAGATACTTGCCGGTGAGGTTCACGCCCCCGATATTCTGTGTGGCGGCACCCCCTGCCAAGGATTTTCTGTAGCCGGACTGCGCGGATCACTTGATGATGACCGCAGTAACCTTTCACTTACTTTTTGCGAGATCGCTAATGCTATCGACCAGATCAGACATCTGCGGGGGGAACAGCCCTCAATCATCTTCTGGGAAAACGTCCCAGGAGTCCTCAACACAAAAGACAATGCGTTCGGATGCCTTCTTGGCGAACTTGCCGGCGAAACTTGTGAGCTACAACCGCCAGGGGGGGCTTCTAAATGGGCCAACGCTGGTTGTGTGTTTGGACCCCAAAGAACAGTCGCGTGGCGAGTCTTTGATGCCCAATATTTCGGAGTGGCCCAACGACGCAGACGTGTGTTTGTTGTCGCAAGTGCTCGAACATGGTTTGATCCCGCAGAAATACTTTTTGAGTTCGACGGCTTGCGAAGGGATACTGCGCCGAGCAGAAAAGCGCGGCAAGAAGTTGCCACCACTACTGGAAGCGGCATTGAGGGAGGGAGCAGACCGGCTCTAAGCCAAAATGGCTTTAGGATGACAGCGTTTGGTGAGTATGCCGATGATGAAACTGCGTCAACCATGAAAGCAAGGGATTACAAGGACGCGACGGATTTAGTGTCGTATGGTATTCCCGGAAACTGGATTGGACGCAAACCGGAAAACGGCGGCAATAGCACACAGTTCATGCACGAGGTAGCACCCGCTCAAACGGCTACGGATAAGCACGGGGTTGTTGCTTTTAATAGCCGCCAAGACCCAGTAAGCGATAATTACGCATCGTTTGCGTGCGCTGACACCGGTCCGACCATGGGGGCAAGCGGGCCAGCGTACAGTCGTACAGGTAACGAGCGCGTGGAAGCGGAAGCTCTTGCAATAACCTTCCCTCTTAACAGCATGACCATGTTGGGCAGGCCCAGCGACGACCTGAAACCGAGAATGGGACTTGGCGTAGGGGGCCCTGACGACCCGCAGAATACTCTGACTGGAAACCACCATCATGCGGTTGCGATCGCATGGGATGAAGAGTTAAATGCCAGGCAGGAACTCGCAGGAACATTGCTTCGAGGGGGCCAAGGAGGAAGGCATGACGGGGTTATGGTACCCGCCCATGGAATGCAGGTTCGCAGACTCACGCCAGTGGAGTGTGAGCGGTTACAGGGATTTCAAGATAATTACACGCAAATCCCCTGGGCAGGAAAGCCTGCCGACCAATGCCCGGACGGCCATAGGTACAAGGCTCTCGGTAACTCGTGGGCGGTGCCGGTTGTTCGGTGGATAGGATCCAGAATCGACGCGGCGGTGAACTTGCACACCTCTGGTAACAACAGTAAGTTGTCTCCCACCTATGTGGAAGGATTATAAAATTTTTAACAGCAGTAATCACGCACCCCACGGTGCAAAGGAAATACAAAATGAAAGAAAGGAACCATCACGACAACATCTTGCACGTCCGCTTCGCGCTCGCCGATGAATTGCGAACCGCGCAGGACGTGTGCCACGGCCTGGCCGCTGAAGCGGGCTGGTGGACAGACCCGCAGACCGGCAAGCCAATTGACCCCAATACGCCTTACCTTGCGGCGGCCAAGCTCATGCTGTGCGTCACCGAACTGGCAGAGGCCTGCGAAGGGCATCGCAAGAACCTGCCGGATGACAAGCTACCCCATCGCTCCATGTTCGAGGTTGAACTGGCCGACACGATCATCCGCTGCCTCGACCTGGCAGGCGCCATGAACCTGGACGTTGGTGGGGCCATTGCAGAAAAGCTGATGTTCAATAGTACACGTGAAGACCACAAACTGGAAAATCGCGTGAAAGACGGCGGGAAGGCGTACTGACGTGTATAAGAACCACCCTAATGCGCAAAGACTGGGCGACACGGTTTTCTGTGACGACTGCCTACAATACTGGAACCTCGAAGAAGACCCCCCGGCCGAGTGTGAAGACCCATTCCAGGGGAAAGCACTTACGGCGGTTGATCACGCGGTCGGGGCCGTCATGGTGCTCGCCTGCGCCATCGCGCTGGTCACTATCGTCTATTTAGTTCTCAAATAAAGGATTTATATGAAGCAAATTTTCAAAAACGCCATCGTTTATAAGGCCCACCTGCCTTCCCTGGAGACCATGCAAAGAACCCTGGACGACCAGGAGTTCACACCCCCTAACTCACTGGAGGCTTTCAGCTACGGCTTCGTGCCGGTGGCAGACCTTGCCGATAAGGTCATTCCGATCAGCGAGGGTGCCGTAGGCGGCTATGCTTTTGCCGTTCGGATTGACACGAAGGTCGTACCGGCCAGTGCGGTCAACGAAGAACTGAAGCGCCGCGTAGCGCAGTGGGAAGAGCAGACCGGCTACAAGGCAGGCCGCCAAATGCGTAAGGAGTTGCGCGAAGCCGCCATGGCGGAGTGCGTCGCTAATGCGCTCTGCCGCAGCACGATCATCACTTGCCTGTACAACGCGAAAGAGCAGTTCCTGTTCGTCAATACAACCAGCAAGACCTTCGCTGACCACGTGATGAAGCTGTTGATCCGCACCATGAGTAGCTGCAAGACGGAGACCATTCACGTGAGTGGCGTCAGCAATTCCCTGACGACCCGCGTTACCGAGTGGCTGTCAGACCGCTACACGGGGGAGCCGCTGTTCGCGGACCTGGAACCATGCGATAGCATCCTGCTGCAAGGCAGTAATGGTAAAATCAGCTTTCTGGTGGATGATCTCCTGGGTGCATCTTCCGCGATTAACGCGGTCCTGAACGACGGGTTTGCCGTGAAGTGCATGGGACTGACGACGGACCTGATCTCATTCAAGCTGACCGATGACTTCAAGATTAGAAGCATCAAGCTGATTGCAGGCTTTACGAACTCTGAGGAAGACCCATACGGACGGTTCCAGCAGCAAGCGTTTTACGAGTTAAGCGAACTGACCTACATCGTCCGCCAGCTGGTCAGCATCTTCGAGTACAAGGAGCCCACCTATCAGAACGCGGATGCCGCGGAAAATGGGGACGGACCAGACACGCTTACTGACGAGTCTGACGAGGCCGACCAGGTTGACGAATCGGACGACGATGATGACTGGGATGATGCCGAGGATGACGTCGAGGACGAGGACATCATTTAACCCCTGAAACAACAAGGTGGTGTAGCAGCCGCCTTCAAGGACGCTCATGCTGCACGGCCTTAAAACCCCATTACCTATTCCTGTTTGGGTACGACCTGGAACACCTGTTGCCAGACTGTACCCAAGCATACCCCAAAGACCGCCGGCAAGATCGCCGTCAATAACTTCAGAAGGAACTGAAAACACAATGCCCTACGTAAATGAATTACCTCAACCATCTACCAAAAACACTAAGGCCCACCCGAACACCGAACACGGTGTTGCCGTTGTCCCTGGCTACGAAGAACTACTCAACGTCTTAGTCCGCGCTTTGGATCAGGCACAGTTCGGGAAAGGCAATGAGCGGCACGCAGACGGCAACCCTTTCACCGAGCAACCGATGCAACAGCTTATCGCGCTATACGGCCAGGGTTTTGCCCTCGGGCAGGCCGGTAAGAAGATGCAGGAGTCTCAGCGCATGGAACGCGTTGCCGCCGTGCGTGAGCTCCTGGGCGCGATTGTCTACATCGCAGGCAGCATCATCGCTCTTGAATGCGCACCCCTGGAATGACCGCTATTTCCAATGGTGGTCCTAACACCAAACTGTTGTTAAACCGGATTGACAGAATCGTAAGTACCACCAGTCAGCATTGGGGTATCGGAAATGGCGGACGAGCAGTTATGGATCGCCAGAGGGCCTGCGAGACCCGACCCCGAAAAGCTGCCGCCTCGTGTAGAGCATCTATCGCGGCACAGGTGGCCGCCTTCCGTCGTGATGGAATGGATTAAGTCCGGCACTGCCGATCCGCCGATGGTCGGCAGTGCCTTGGTGCCAAAGTCATTTTGAGGGCAGGCGCGGTTTCCAGCCGCAGCGGGCTTCGCCTGCCAAGTTGTGGGCCAATATCTGATCGGCAGTGCGGCCTGTCAGCTCGTCCGCCTGGCTGGTGTAGATAGGCCTCGTCCAGTTGCAGGCAGTATCGACCACCTCAATCACGCGACCAGTTGTTTCGCAGCCGGTCAGCAGAGCCGCCGTCAGGCAGGCGGCTAACTTCCAGTTCAGCATTATTGCGCTCCTTGGCTGCATCAAGCGATTCACGCAAGGCAGCATTATCTTCTTCCAGATTGTCGGCCGCAGCCTGCCGTTCGGCCTGCTGCCGGCCCTTAGATCGTCCGTGCAGGAAGGCCCCGCCGACGGCCGCCAGAACAGCCAATGTGGCGAGCGCCCATCCCTTGATCCTGAGCAACAAGGCCGATATCATTGCACAGACCGCACTTCGCGTTGCTTGGACCACAGGGAGTAGCCAGCAGCCCCCACGGCCACGAGAGTGAACACAAGTGCAACAACCCGCACCCAGGTAGGCATACCTTCAGTAGAGTCGTTGACCGTCTTCACGTGGGTCACGACGGGCGTAACCTGCTGGACGATCTCCGTAACCGCGGCAACAGAGCCTGCGGCAACCGCCGTACCGGTAGCGGCCCCCTGCGGGGTCAGCAAGGCACTCTTGACGGGCTTGACTACGCCTGCAAGGCGCAGGCCTTCGTCAATCGTTGCAACGTCGTACCAGCTGTTATCGGTCTTTAGCGGCCCCGCCCCGTTTTCATGACGGATGATGGCCTCAACCATGGGGCGCAGGATTTTATAGTCGTGAAAACTGACCTGCTGATCGGCGCCCACCCCGACCCCCTTGGAGACGGCTCGCACGTAGGCATCCGTGTTGTTCTCAACAGGAGGCGCCCACCGGTTGATCGCCTGGCGGATCGTGCGGATACCGTGGCGGTCATAGTATGTGATGAGGGTACGCGCCAAGGCACGGATGCCCCAGGCGGGGGAGGTGAACTGCGCAAAGCGCTTATCAGTCCGACGGCTTTGCGGTACTAAGCCCTGCCAAGGGTCGTTATTCCATTCGATATTTCCTGGATTTTTATTGCGTATACCGCGCGGGGAGTTAGTGTTCATATTGTCTGACCCATCCTTGATTATCCATTTTTACTCCTGCTTGATTAAGTAGCAGCTGATCCAGCTTGCCGTTGATACCGCGCAGGTCGTCGCGGAACTCGTTTCGTAAAATCTGCATCTGCGCCGACTGCGCTTTTTCCTGAGCCGCCTGTACTGATGTCACTGCGGCTGCCTGCTCAATGGCTGACTCAGCCTTGCGCTCAACGCTGTCGATGCGCCGGTCCACCTCAGCCATTCGCAAGTCTTGCTCATTGACGAACCGGAAGCCCACCAGGGAGATGGCAGCTACCATGCTCGCAATAGTCAATATGGTTGGTATGTTGACTGTTTTATCGAACGTCCAGTGGTGCAGTTTGTCGCGCTGCGGGTGCATCATGTAGCTGTCTGGCATTTTGTCATCTCATAAAGGTTGTAACCACAAAAAAGTTGTTATTGAAAGTGTGAAAAAGGGAAGGTCAGGATGTCACCACCTCGTAAAGCGTGCCGAGCTCCCACGACTTATATTCAGCGTCAATCCAAGCTTCAGAGAGCGAGCCTTCTCGCAGGTATGCGTAGTTTATAGAACCATTCAGCATTTCGCCATATTTCAAGTTTTCAGCCCCAATAAAAAGCACATCTCCAGCACCCCCTGGCCTTTGAGCCGCCGTGGCTACATTGCCTACTTTCTGTCCATTTCTCCATATGGCGCGGCCATTAGTTCCCAACTGGGAGTGGTGTAGTCTCTCCCTGACCAAAAGTTGCGCGTTAGGCGCTGGCGCGTTTAGCCAGCGGTCTGTTGAGTTCCATATTCCATAAGGGGAGGAACCACGCAAAACGAGCGACGACCGGTTGCCAGTGGAGCTCTCCCACGGGCCATATGACAGAATGGCTCCGTTATTTGACGTATTCCGGGGGATTACCGAAGCCCCCATGATCCATTCAGTGAGTTTACGAACGCCTCTCGCACTGGCACTTCCCGTACCAGCCAAGTTTAACCAGCCTGGCTCACCCGCCACCTTGCCATCAGCAGTAAAACGATACACGGCCGAAGGCGTGCCGTCAAACAACACCAAGAAGGAGCCGTCACCGACAGATTCAATACCTTCCATCCATCCGCTTATCGACCCTGCCCATTCGATAGTCGCAGCTGATCCGTCCGGTGAAATTTTTCGGATGCGCTTACCATCTTCTGATGTGTAGAAAAATCCATCGTAGTAAGTTATGCCCTGCTTCTTGGATATTGCGGGAGTAACTATAGTTCCTAAGTATGAAAAATCTGTAGCGTATTTGTGCAATACGCTAGTACCCGCACTGGTGAAGTCCGTTATGACAAAATAGCCGTTAATTGAATCAAAGCATATGGACGACACTTCATGACCCTGCGCTGAAATGTCGTATGACCTATTGAAGCTCAAATCCGCGAGATTAAACACGCCAACGTGCTGGTTGATATAGGGACTACCGGGGTACCTCTCATATACAATATACAGCTCGCCGTTATGCACAGTACCATCCCCCAAGTGGTTGACGTTAGGCGTTCCTGTAGATGCAAGTGGGGACGTATTAGACGCAACCTTGACCCAAGACAGATCGTACTTATCAATGCGATTAGTGTCTATAACGTAATAATACTGGCCGTCATAAGCTATACCTTGGTGCGCTCCGACATGAGGCGAAGCTTCGACCACTGATAAGTTATATTGGGACGCAGCCCCTTGCATAATGGCATCTATGCCAGAGCCCGTCCGATTCTCCAGTGAAGAGAAGATGAAAACTGCCTCAAACTCAGACCAGACTGCATTACGCCCGATAGGGTCCGTCGGCGCAATCGCCGTGGCACCAGGAATAGTTTGTATTTTAAAATCCGTGTTGGAGCTCTGGAGCAGACTGGGGGCCTTAAAGAAAGCTTCGCCTGTTAGCTGCCCTATATCCATTCCTACTAAATCAACCGGTAGATAATCCCCATCAGGTGTAGTGACGCGGATATTCGCTCCGTCGTCAGAAACAGTCGCCCAAAAGGACGGCGGCATGTGCGACAAGTCTACACGAACGGGAAAGTTGACTAAATCTCCCAGGAGGTTCGCGCCTGGAATGCGTATAGTCGTCTCCGAAGGAACCAGCTTGGATTGATTACGCGATTGGACTTGCGCGACGGCCCCTTTTAAGATCATTCTTGGACCTCCAGGTTGCCGAACGCTGTCCAGGTGTCTGCGCCTGTCTTTTTCAGGCTCACTACGGCGTACTGTCCTCCCGTCTTCAGGTTGAAACCATAGGCAGTGTTGATCGTCACACCGGTCGCTGCGACAACAGACACCTGGCCGATGTCGCTCTGCTCAATAGCAATATCAGTGCCTATCGGAAAGGCGACATCACTATTTGCAGGGACGGTCACTGTTACAGGACTAGGGCTCGTGAAGGTCAGGTACTTACCTGCATCCGCTAAGACTGGAGTATAGGCGACATCACTTACGGCCTTGACCGGCTCCAGTATGGGTGCAGCGCCAGACGCTTCAATCTTGATAATGCCCGCAGTGCTCTCGTCAAAGGTTATGTTAGCGCCAGCCTCCAGCTCGAACCACTGCGCGTCTTTCCTGATATAGTGCTTGCCATCAACCGGCGCTTCAGGAATGCCGCCGCTACCGCCGACAACCTCAGCCCAGTTCTCGTCCTTACGTCCGTACAGCTTACCGTCAGCAGGCGCTTCAGGAATGCCACCCCCTCCGCCTCCAGTAGACAGGAGAACCCATTCAGTGCCGTCAAACTCGACCTTACTGTCACGGGCCTTGTCGAACCCCAGCCAGCCTTTCTTGGCGGTGGCAACGACGACCCAAGCGCCGTCAATGCGCGCCTGAATGTCTGCGGAGCCGGTAGTGGCTACCAGCATGCCGTTTGTCGGACTGGCAGGCAGTGCGCCTGTCGATTGATCCAATACCAGCTGCACAGCGGCAGACAGGAAGCGTAGGTTGCTGTCCATCTGCGTCTTGTAGCCAGACTCGCCTAAAATCCAGTCAGCCCACAGGCCGTTACCTGGCTGTTGTTTTCCCGCCATTAGGAAAGACCCCCATAGTGATTGCCGTAGTTCATGCCATACCCGACGACCTCGACGACATGCTCAACCGCTTGCAGTGATTTAAGGCCGTCCCGTTCGGACTCGACCCGATATTTGATGGAAGGACCGGGGACGAGTGCGAACAGTGAAGCAAAGTTCGCGCTTGCCGTCGTCAGGCCTATTTGTTCCGCGATTTTAACACCATTATGGTCGTATATGGTTACGCTTGTTGTTTGCCCGCTTTCAGGAATGGTCGATCCTTCCGTCCAGGTGCTAATGACAGTGGTTTCCTGTAGGCGCGAACGAATTGACCAGGTGATGTTCATTGCCGTCTGGTCAATCTTGGCCGGACCCCACAAAATGTTGTTAAGCCGCACATTGGCAGGACGGAACGGGTAGTGAGGCCGCCCATTCAACGTGCCAAGCACGACAGGCGCTTCGTCAGGAGACAGCTCATTCAGCGACGTGCGGGTCAGCAGCTTATAGGAGACCGATGCGAAGTCAGACCGGACGGTGGTGTCCACGAAGTTTGAGTTTTCATCGAAAAAGCGCACTGGGGTATTTTCCGGCCAGTCTTTTGGCGCGGTATCCAATACCCCCCTTCGTAGTTTCCAGCCCAGTTCGGTGTCAAATGATTCAAACACAGCCAATTCCGTCTCGCGGTCACTCCCGTCCCCGATAAGCACAAAACCACCTACAGCAGGGGCGCCAGACGGTGTATTGGCAATGAACTTGACGTGAGACGTGGCCTCACGAATGAGGGGCGCTGCGGTTGTCGCGTAGCCCACCAGTTGTCGGTAGCCGATACTGGCGTAGCTCTCATTGCCGATGCTGTCCCTGACCGGCGTTTGCAGGTTAAAGTCCTGCGCATCCCTTTGGTAGGTGGCGCCAAGAACGCCCGCAAGGACTTCAGGATACTGCGGCTGAGCCGCTGAAGCCTCATCGGTGATCCTCATCGCCTTCATGACGGAGTAGTAGGGCGCGGTAACGACTTTGGTGTTGCCAATCGGAACAGCGGCTTCTCGCGGGTCCGTCCACTCGGAGGTTGGTGGCACGAAGTAGGAGTCGGCCGGCATGAAGAAGATGTCTTCAATCAGGGTGGCCTGCACACGCGGCTCGCCGGGCCGCCCGTAGTCAATTGCCCCGACACGCATGATAAGCCCGTTCAGGCCATACTCCGGCCAGGTGACTTTAACCACTTCTCCCGGCACCAAGTCCCACGCACTGCGGTTAATCAACGCTGTACACGAGCATAAAGGCGCTGCGGCTGAGCGCAGGTCGCGCTCGGCTACGCGGGCGGCAAGGGAGGCGTTGCGGATGCCGTAGTAGTTCCGGTTATCGGTGATGATGTCGCCTTGCATGCCAATATTGGCCGTATCCTGGAGGGAGAAAGACATCTCTTCCTCGTTCTCAGGGTTGCGGTAGGAGACAGTGATCTCGTTGACCGTCTCGCCCCATGCTTTGCGCTGGAAGTCGGACAGGATCGCGTTATCGGGTGTCAAGGTGCGCAGCGTTGACTCGTCATAGTCGTCGCGGATTAGTTTGAGTACGAACAGGCCGGTGCGAGGGTGAACGTAAAGGGAGCCCTCAATATGGTCGATGACTTCCGATACGAACTTTTCGATCTCCATCTGTTCGACCCACATCATGGATAAGCCAAAGGCCTCGTCAAAGAGGGTCTTGGCAGCAGCCGTCCAGGCGTCCATATCGAAGGAGGTCAGCGGAGCTCCCATCCCCCAGTCCGTGTTGGTCATCGCTTCAAAAATGATATGAGCGGGGTTCGCATCATTGCCGATCTTGGCGTATTGCGGCGCGAACCCTTTCGGGATGCTGGTGACGTTGATCCACACGTCGGGCAGACGGTTTGTGTTGCACGACCAGTAGAAACCTCTGTTGGTGTCGTAAAACCAGGCGTTGGCGACGCCTCGGTACGCAGGCATGTTCTGCGAATTGCGCCCCAGCTTGGCAGCCAGCTCGCTAGGCACTACCTGCACGTCGTCACCGATCATGAGATGACAATGCCCCTGGACGCCGCCTTCTTTTTTCAGGCCACCGAAAAGGCCCTCAGCATTGATGTATATCGTCTTTTGTGAGCTCGGCAAAGGCGGCTCTACATCTTCAGGGTCACCGGGAACTTTAACGTCTTTCGCGTAGACGTGTAGGCCAGTGGAGCCGGAGTAAGGCTGAAAGAGCGCCCCTTCATTGGGCAAACCCACAGACCGGCTATCCGTAGAAAGCCTTATGAGCATGTAGTTTTCGTAGTCGGAGTCGTACCACGTGCCGACGTTTACCGTTTCAAGGCTTACCGATACGATCTTCCGCTTCTTCAAAGGTCCGAGGGTCGCCGGATGGGGCGTCGGCGGCACGTAATCCTGCCATACAAGATGCCCGCCTTCCAGTGCCTTGGCCCAGTCAGCGCGGTATTCAAGCTCCCACAATACTGTGTCCTGATTCGGGGACCCCCCGACACCGCCGTCGCCCGAGTCGAAATCGGGGATAGACCACTCTTTTACGGCAGTATCCGTGAACTCGTTCGCCTGCCAGAATGGGGGTATGGTATTAGGCGCAGAAGGGGGGTCGCTTGAACGCCAACCAACCTTCTCGTTGAAGTGTATCCGGTTAATCGAATCGACAGGCCCATGGCAGATACCAAAGTGTACTGATGCGTAGTACAGCGTGACCGGCATTTCGGCGTCGCCGCCGCTCTTACCTCCCATTATTCATCCCCTTTCAAGGAATCAAGCTTGGCCCGCACGACAGCCAGTGCCTGCGCATCGCCGGTCGCGACCAGCGCTTTGGCAGATACCCCGTGGGCGATGACATGCTTAAAGTCAAAACCGTAGTGCTCGAACCAGCGGCGACTGCCTCGCACGCAATGGCCTAGTGCCGTTACGTCGGTCAGCCGGATGGTCAGGTTTTCGATGCGTGGGTCATTAATCATAGTTTACATTTTAACGTTTTTAGTTTGCTGCCCCAGGTCGCCGTACCAGAGGACGTTCAGCCCCTTTACCGTGATCGTGCCGAACACCACGGGTATCGGGCGGCCTGCGTCGGCCGTCGGGGCCTCCATGTCGCGAGTAGCGGAAGGCTGCGCTTTCTTGGGCTTGGGCATTATCAGGTACGCGACGACCGTAAAAACCATCGCGACGAGAAAGGGAATCCAAAAAGCCATGTCGAACCTCTTAGTAGTAAGGTGAGTATCTACCGACAGGGTTCTTTGTCGGTATCCAGGGCATGCCGCCAAAATTAGGCAGGTTATTGTGCAGCGCTCCGCAGTCATCCATGGTGTGCGAGCAGCCGCGGACTAAGTTTACCTCATAACCGGCAGGCAGACTGCGAACGACGCCCGTAAGCAGCAAGGTCGTTGTTGCTCCGCTACTACTCACGGACATAATGGTGCGCGACTCAGACAGTCCATCGGGAGTTATCCACTCCAGCGTGCCACCTCGTAGGGTACGCGGGTCTTCCCCTTCCACCTGGTAGTTGACCGTCACGGAACGCACGCCTTCCGCCTTCTGGCTGACTGTCACTGCACTAGCGGCCGCCTCCTTGTTGGCCCTGCATTTCGAGCCGTAGAGAACGTGCGGGCAAGACAGTTGATACCTGCGCCTTAACCCCGGGCGGCGTAGCGATGTAGCAATAGGCTCGCAGGATAGTCGGCACTCGCTGGCCTCCCACTTCACGTTAAGCACCCTGCCCGTCCACACGACCAGGAACTGCCGTGCTGGATCGTCAATATGCCCTTGGTAGATCGTGAGACGGACCACCTGACTGGGCGGATAGATGCGGAACAGCTCGGCCACAGGGTTGTCGCGGTCAGACCGCAGCTCCAACATCGACTTGTCAAGAGTGCCGGAAGCCTTGATAGTGTCACGCAGGATCGGCTCTGGTGAGAAGGAGGTGCCGTCATAGGTGACGGACTTTTCGGCATCTGTCATCCCTATCCGGTGGCTGGCGTCGGGGCCATACTCGAAAAGGAACAGGTTTATTGGCTCGCCGCGGTCGCGGCTGTCCTCGAAGTCTGC
The DNA here is from genome assembly GCA_964491995.1 of uncultured Orrella sp. Classification (GTDB taxonomy): domain Bacteria; phylum Pseudomonadota; class Gammaproteobacteria; order Burkholderiales; family Burkholderiaceae_B; genus Algicoccus. The sequence continues at coordinate 16,629 of CAZBIN010000009.1, read as the reverse complement.
AAAACTCATGATAAATCCTCCAGCATCTGCAAGGTGGTCGTGATGGTCGCCACTTCGTCCGTAACCCACGATACGGTCAGGCCGTCAGAGGCGAACCGCCATTGAGGCAGCCAGCAAATGCGCAATATCTGTTCTTTAGTCACAGCAACCGGCCACGGGGTAGACACGGCAATAATGGTGTCGTTGCCCCGGTCGTCGCTAACGGTTGAAATCTGTTCGACCTTGTTGATGTAGTAGTCGCCACTCACAGTAAACGCGATCAGGTACCGATGGGTAGTCCGGTTGTCCATGAGGCGATCTACGTCGATACCGGCTACGCGGATGCGAAAACCACCGGCGGGCAGCCCATCCACGGGCGGCAGATCGTTCTCCCAGGTAGGCATATAGAATGAGCCGCGGCGACCCTTCATGCGGCGGAAAATATCCAGGAAGTCTTGTGCCTGCTTGCGCCCAATGCGCAGGTATTCCGCCTGGAAGGTCCGTGTCGCAAAGTTCACTGGCACAAAGGTTTTGGTCCGTCCCCGATTAAAATCGACCCGCTCAACCGGCCATGAGTGTGTCAGCCGTATCGGCACGGCGTAGTTCGGTTTGTGCAGGACCAATTCAAGACCGTTGTGAGTAAGCGGTGCTGTGGGCAAGGGGCTTGGGATGCCGTCTCCCGGCGTCTCATCGAAGATCACTGCGATGGTACCCGCCTCGCTGGTCAGCCTGCTGGTCGTGAGGTCCGGTGAAAGTCTGCCGCCAAGGCCAGGGTGCAGCTTCGCTCCTGCGGGCCAGTCGTCATTGCCGATACTGGTGAACTTAACGGTATTACCGTTTACCGACTCGACCAGGCGGGCTGCGAACTGTCGGCCCTGAGCCAGAATGACCGATGCACCAGGAACCAGCCAAGCAGGCACGGATGCAACATTGACCACCGCGCCACCCGCAGGCATGTGTGAGGTCGTCAACACGTTGCGAGTGTACTCCGGCATAAGGAAAGCATTTCGGTGCCAGCCAGACATGACGTTGTTGAACCAACGCAGATCGTCCCCGTGGCCGGTAGTAATGAACTCAACCTGCAAGCGTGGTGTATTGCGTAAGGCGCGGCGTTGCTCCTTGCCGGAACGGGAGGTAAAAATATCCGTCGAGTATTGATAGGTCAGTTGATATCGGTTGTTCCAGTTAGGCGGGAGTTTCCAGAGCTCCGCGCGGGAGCCGAACACCGGTAGAACGGAATGAGGGGACACGCCCTCGAACTGGAATGTGTAGCGAGCATCAATGTACGCAGGGCCTTCGGTCGCCGCGGTAACGGTGTAACGCTTGTACTCCAGACGGTTGAACGCTATCGGCGTGGTGGGGCCATCAATATCAACACCCGCACCGTTACTTTCGATAATCGTATTAAGCGTTTTTTCAGTCGTAAATGCGTTCCAGACCAGAACGTCTTGCGTGATTTCAGACGTAACCGCGCCGAAGTTCAAGGACTGCGGCACTAAGTAAATGCGATTGTAGAAGTCGTCGAAAAAGGTATGCAGCTTGTGGCCGACTCGCATCTTCGGTAGCGCATCTGCCATGATGTGCGTATGCGAGCCAACGGAAGGAGGGATAGTGTCGATACCGTTCCAGGGGCCAAGAGGTATCGTCAGGTCCGTAGGGTAGCTGACCGACAGGTTCGGGATGCGGCCGTAGTCTAAGAGGGGTAAGCGATAGCCGGCAGCCACGGGTTAGTCTTCCTGGTAAGCAATGCCGATGACATATGACGTCTCGTCACTGTAGTTTGAAGTGCTGACACTGGTGGTTAGGTGTTTTTTGAAAACAGGGAAGCACCGCCATGTTTTATTGCCGACACTGATCGGCGCGGCAGGGTCGAGGTTGTCCATGCGTATCATACGAACGCCAGAAGGTCGCCCAATCGGCTGGACGCGATTCTCAGGCAAGGAGCGGAACATATTTATCGGGACCAGTATGTGCGAGCCCGCAAAAGTGCTGGAACCCCTTGCCAGTTTTTCGTCGTTGATGTTATCCAAAAAACCACCGAAGGTTCGGTTAGCCCCAATAACCTGACCAGAATACGATCTCCTATGTGAAGCGGACGTCAGCACTATGTCGTCCGCCCCGACATCCGCGTGAACTATCCTGACGCAGCCCTCTGTCTCTGGCTTTCCATAATACACGCCGCTAAACGGGTATTTATGTTCAATGGATGAGTAGCCGTAATTGCTACTACCAGATTTTGTGAAATATGAACTCGTAATAACTTCAGCCCCGCCGTAGCTACCAATCTTTTCTAAATAGCCAACATACCCGTGGCGAAACATCCCAGGGGAGAACTCAATCGCTATGCCGAGGTAGGGGGTTGGAGCCACACCCCCGAAAAGGTGCAACCGCGTCGGGTCTTGGAATGCCCCTCCAATGTAAGGCACGCACAGGGGGGTCGAGTTAGCAACCACGCCGCCTTTCACTAAGTGGATCAACAGCTGCTGCCGATAGCGGTTAGACGCGGCCCCTACCAGTTCGTAAGTAAACTTAAAACCGACTCCGGCATCCGCGCCAGGCGCCGCTACGACTCCCGTTGAGATTTCATTCCAGCCCAACGTGTTGACAGCAAAATCGACGATATTTTGGGGGATGCCCTCGTTCGTAGGGGTCACGTTCACATAATAGGCCATAGTTACTCCAGTGCCAGTGCGGCCTTGTTCACGGCGTCTGTGCGCCAAATGTTCTGAAATACGAGATGATCGACTCCCCCTACGGAAACGATATCCTCGGCATAAGTTCCTTCCGATGCCACGTGGTAGATGCCGTCCAGTACGCCATAGGTCTGATCCGTCGGGTTGTTTGCTGTCAGGGTAGTAGGCTCCAGGCTGTACCCTCCGCCTAACGCTGCGTTCAGCTTGTAAAGCTGGCTGTACAAGCCGAAGCCCTCCGAACCACTCAGATTGGTGTTAAGGCCGCCAAGGTTCTGGAAAGGCGCGACCTGTGCGCTGGCGGCGTTGTTGCTGTCAGTGACATGGTACCACACCCCGTCAGGCGTCATCATATATGCGGAGGTAGTCCTTTCGGCCGCGGTGGAAGAAGACGTCGATCCTATGGCCTGCGTGTAATTCGTATGAAAGCTGTTTGTCCTCTTCCAGTTGAGGTCTGTGTTGGCGCCATACCCGAGATTGATAGAGCCGCCGATGAACATTGGGTACGAATACTGAACGGGGTCCGCGTAGGGCAGAAACAGTCCTGCATAGAACGTTTCGTAAACGGTGCCTACGCGCATTACCGCCGCAAAGCGGCGCCCGTTCGCGACAAACCAGTAAGGCATCGGGGCTGCATCTAGGTACGCCCCGACCTGCGTACTGGGATTGACGTGATCCGTGTACTGGGTCGCAGAAGGCATGATGCCCGTGAGGCCATTCAACCACAAGGTGTAATGGTCGGTCGCTGGACTATCGACGCGACGCATGCCGACGTAAATTTGATCCGTACCTCCCATGCCGGGGCCGACCAGTACGCGGTCTGTCTCGTTCAAATTATGCGGCTGCTGAATTAGAGATGCGCCAGCAGGGTCATCGTAGAAATCTAATTGCACAATACACGTATTAGCATTTCCAGAGTTTGAGTTTACAAGAACTCGCCAGCGCTTACTGTATGGGTTGCCATTCCCCGGTGTGTAACTCGGATCGGTTAGCGCAACAGTCATGCCGGTAGTTCCCGTTATACCGGTGTCAGTCGTCCAGTCGGTCACCCAATCGGTGCCATCATAGTGCTGGATGCTCACGTTTATCGGACGTCCGTCGGCTTGCCCAGTCTGTCCCTTCATGATTACGTGATTGACAGAGACATCCGATTCAAAAGCAAATTCAACCCAGGCACCACTTGAACCGGTGAGCCATTTATTATCGTCATGGCCGTTAAAAAAGTTAGCAGCTGGACTATATCCGGCTGAACAATACGCTGCACCTGGGACACCTGGTGGAAGCGGCACTTGCCACCCGACAGTCCAGTTTTGACCGGACGCCACAAGGTCGGGATTGGTTGTCAAGAAGGCTAAAAGCTTATCCCATAGATCAACGTGGTTTGCTGCCACTCCGATTTCAAAAGCCATACTGTTTTACCCTATAGCGGACTTAACCGCACCTCTGTTAGCCCTGATAAAATTCATGAATACTTGCTCGCCTTCACGTGAAGATACTGCCTGCTCCAGCACGCTCGCTGCGTCGATTGCGTTTACAATCTTCAGATTGGTCGGGCTGGGCTGACCGCCTGCCGCACCGCCCCCGTTCAGGATGTGCCGAGGATCGTCGCGGGTCAGGATTTCTTCGTTACGTTCCAGGATGGCAGGCACTTCGTTGGGCTTTAGGCCTGCAATACCGCCTGAGTGATAGCGAACGGCGTTAGTATACCACGCAGGACTGATAGCTCGTGTGGTGCCGCCGCCATTAGCCAGTCCACCGTTGTGTCGCACTATCCCTGCGATCATGCCGCCAAGACCTCCGCCACCGCCTCCGAACATGCCGCTGACTGCGTTGAAGACGATCTGTTGCAGGATCATCTGAGCGATCTGGCGCAAGAAGTCCGCGGCAAACTGCAAGAACGCCTGCCCGATGTCCTTGAATACCTCTTTGCCGGACTTGGCGCCCGAGAAGAAGTCGGCCAGGGAGGCACCCATCTTATCGAACGCATTGGCGGCGCCGCTGGCAAACGACTGGTTGATGCTCTTTGCATCCAGCGTGACGCGGCTGGTGTCTGTAATGGAGTTCTTGATGCCGTCCAGTCGGGCTAGTGCCAGTTCTGATTCAGGACCGCCTAGTGCCGTCCACATGGCAACCGCGTTATCTATCGCTTCGCGCAGTCGTGCGTTGATGCCATCCAGTTTTTCGGTCAGCAGGTCGGATGCCTCGAAGTTGCCCTGGCTCTGCTGAAATTCGATCTGGTCTTGGATTTCCTTACGCAGGGCCAGCAGGTCGTTGACCCGTTTTTCAGCCTCTTCGCCAGCTTTGAGCGCCTGTTCGGCCTCCCACAGCTTCGTCACCTTAGCCGCAATTGCTTGGCCTTCGGCGGACTGAAGGTTGATGCCCTTGGCAGTCGTCTCGTTGTAAATCTCTGCCTGAAGCTTGGACAGGTCAAGTTTTGCAATCCTGTGGTCCAGCTCTTTGTTGCTGCTCGCAACCAGGTCGTTGTATTTTTGCGCTAGTTCGGCTTCCTTCTCCTGCATGGCGACTTCAAGGCCGACGTTACGCTGTCCAAGGATGGCGGCCTCCTGATCGCGCCGGGACGCGTTAATGCCACCATTGTCATTACGCAGGCCTCGCACCGCCGCTGCCATCTCTTCGGATGTACCGGTGCGAACGGCTTCCAGAATGCGTTTAGGCAGACTGCCGTAGTTATAGGCAACCGACGTAAGGGCCGCCTGCTGCTCCGTAGACAGGACTGACCAGCGTTCACTTCCCACTTGACTCTTGACGATGGTCTGGAACTCGCCAATGCGCCTTACCAGGTCGCGCAGGCCGTCCTCACGAGTGACCGACATGCCTTTGGTGATCTTCTGGATGCTGCCGTCAGCCAGTGTTACCGTGTCAGAACCGAAGCCTGCACGATAGGCGTTGACATCCCACGTGCCTGTCGGCTGAAAGCCTTCAAACCGCTGGAGCAGCGCAACCGACTGCTGAAGTAAGTCCCCCTGACCACGGGCGAAGTCGCGGATCAGGCCTTCCTCCATGCCCTTGTACAGATTTTGGGTTGCGCGGGCTGCCACGTCCATTGCTTCTTGTCGCAGCTTGACGGCCAGTTCGGGGTCAATCTCCCCTGACGCTTCCCCTTTAGCTATTGAATCGTAAGAGGCTTGCAGTCGCTGACTAATCTTGTCGAAGGTGGCCTGAAACTCCATTTCCTTTTTGAGTTCAGGTACCAGTTCCTTCAGGTCTTTCATTGCAGCGAGGTAGTCTTCCATCGCGCCTACGCCTTTCAGCTGCGCTTCTGAAAGATCATCAGTAGCCTCTGCCAGTCCCAGCAGCGCCTTGTCAGCTTCAGTCGCTTCTCCTCGCATCAGGCGAAGGGTTGCGGCCAGCTCGTTGACACGGGTTTCACCTTCTTCGGCAGCACTCGCTTGGTCCATTAGGGTGGTTGCAAGCTCTTTGAACTGCGGGTACTCCTGCGCGATCTCATCCAGTCGTTTACGGTAGTCAGCAATCGACAGTTCACCTTTGCGGACAGCTGCGGTGGTGTCGTGGATTTCCTGAATGACCCCCTTGAACGGGGAATCGGACATACCGACCCGTGCCATGTAGGAGCGCCCGAATGGCTGGGTGATGTTCTTGAGTTCCCTGTCGAGGGCGGCACGCAGGTTGGCTAAGTCTCGTTCTGTCTGCGTGATGGACGTGCTTTCCAGGGCTTTCGTCCACTCTTCAGCCGACTTCGCGCCTCTACGGTATGCCGCTGAAACCCTGTCGATGGTCTTTTCTGCCGACACCATCGACCGTTCGGTCTCGCTGATACGCGTTGCCAACATAGCGAAGGCGCTGACCGCCGCCCCGATAGCGATGCCCGGCAGCCCACCAAGCACCGCAGTAGCCGCGGACAGCCCTCGTGCCGCGGTCGTCGCTGTAGCAATCTCGGCGCGCATGGTGCGGATGGCCCCGACAAGGCGCAGCACCGCAGCAACCCCCTTGGCAGCACCCAGGCCGACAAACGCGATGGCGATCAGGTCGAGGTTGTCCAGTACGCCCATGAGCATCTTGATGAGAGCAGAAATGGCTGCACCGATGCGCTCGAACCAGACTTGCGCGGCGTCGCTATTCAAGTAGTCCTGTAGCTCTCGCAGCGCTTCGGAAAAGGCTTCCAGTGTGCCTGCTTCGGCAATGGAATTAAGGCCTGCCTGTACAGCAGTCTGGAAGCGCCCCATTTCGGCCTGAACCATCGTCAGGGACTTGGTAAGCTGTCCACCGAACCGCTGATCCAGAACGTCCGCGAATTTAAGTAGGTAGTCGGACGTAAGCTCGCCCTTCTCCATCATCTTCGTCAGCTCAGCGCCGGACACCCCGGCCGCCTTAGCCATCATGGCGAACGCGCCAGGAATGTGCTCACCCAATTGCTGGCGTAGCTCTTCCATCTGGATGGTGCCTTTGGACATCATCTGCGTGAGGGCGACGAACGTTTGTGAGATGCGTTGAGAGTCGAGTTTCAGTACGCGGCCTGCTTCGGCCACGGAGGTGAATACTTTACGGGTGTCCTCAAGGCTGAAATTCGATGCTTCAGCGGACACCGCGAACTTCGACCACTCGGTACCCAATGTCTGCATTGAAAAGCCGAGACGGTCCGCTTCTTCTCGAACCCAGCGGAACTCATCCCCTGTTTTCGTCATGTCGCCGCCCGTGACAACGTTCAGGCGCGATTCAATGCCTTGCATGGTCATTGCCGACTGGATGACGTTGTTCACCCCCTGGATGGCGGCATACAGACCTGCGTAGCTCGTGATAAGGGCCAGAACCTCCCCGCGGATACGCTGGAAGTAGGACAACGACCTGCGCGAGTTCGCGAACAGGCTCGTCATTTCCCGGTTCAACCGTTTGTTGCTGTTGGCCGCTTCTTCGCTGGCCTTTCCTTGGTTCCTGATACCATTGGCAGCCTGGTTGGCCGCGCTGCCAATGTTGACCATCGTAGAGCGGGCTGCCTGCATGGCCGATTGTGCGCGTTGCTGTGCGGCGGCGATCTGGTCTTGCGTCGCCCCCTGGGTGCGCAGCACCTGATTGTATTGGGCTATCGCAACCTGTAGTTCCCGATATGCCTGCTTATTGGCGGCAGCGGTTGCCGCGAGCCTGGCGAACTGCGCTGCCTGCTCCGAGGTCTCTTCGCCGCTCTTGCGGATTTCTTCTCGCAATGCACGGATGCCTGCCTCGGATTCCTTCCAGGTGGCTTGCGCTCCGGCACTCACGCCGGACATATCGCGGCGTGTCTCCAGTGCGGACTTGCGCTGCGCCGCCTGCGCCGTGCGTTCGAGTGCGAGCCTTTCTTTTTCCTGCTGGGCGGCCGCCTTGGCAGCGGCATCTCCGGCCGACCGCTGGGCGGCTTCTACCTTTCTAAGAGCCTCTGCTGCTTTTTCGGCCGTGCCGCTGATCTCAACCAGGGCGTAATGCGACTTACGCACCGCGTCTTCTTGTGACGCGATGCTGTTGACCAGCTTAACGGACTGATCGGATAGCTGCTTGTACGCTTTTTCGACCAGGGTAAGCTGCTTTTCAGAGCCCTTTGGCATCGGGCCAACGAAGGAGGCCATGCGCTGCTGAACGCGCTGCGCGGCTTCCATCTGTACGGTGAGTGACTGGTAGGCGGCCTTTGTCTCATTCAGGCGGGCCTCTTGCCGACTGAACGCTGCGGCAGCGCTCTCCGCGTCACCTGATAGTTTGTTGTACGCAGTGCCTACTGTTGTTGCGATGCGCGCAAAAGCATCCAGGACGGAGCCGACTTTACCTGTCGAGGCGCTGATTTCTTCCTGATTGCGGGCCAGCTCGTCGAGGGCTTTGTTTACGGAGTCAAAAGCTTTACCCGCTTCGTTGCGGGCTCGTATGACAAAGTTTATATCTCGATTATTCGTAGCCACTCTCGTTCAGCCTTTTAATTTCTTTCCTAAACTCCTTCGCGCTGTCTTTGGACAGTATCGAAGAGACCGCCAACTGGATCAAAGATGCCTGCGTTGCATGAGCGATGTTTCGGCGCTCTACGGCCAGTAGGCACTCGTCCCAAACCATGCCTATCGGATAGTGTGGGGCGTATACGTGTCCGTCAGATAATAGCATACTTACCTGACGACGGATGCCCCACATCCAGGTAGACAGAGTTAGTTTTTCTTGCTCGCCCGAAGGCCCCCGAGCAGGACGCTGGCGGTCTGAAGAAACTTTTTTACGCCACCTTCGGTACCGAACGTCGCCTTTCCGATAATAGTGAGGGCTTCCGTCTGGACAGGGAACGGCAGCATGAGAACAGTTTCATAGGCGCCTGGTTCGTCTGCGGCTATGGAGATAATGTCAGCAGCCATCGCGGGTGCCTGGTTCAACAGCGTTGCCGCAGCCGCGCCTGCATCTTCAACGTTGATCTGCGCACCTTTTTCGGCCGAGATCAGGTCGAAAAGCTGATTCATGTCCGCGCTGTATTTCACGAACAATTTTTTCAGGTCTGTAAAGGACAAACCCCGGACGGTGAAGCTCCCACCGCCGGGTATCTGCACTTCAGACTTAGGTAGTTGCAAGTCTTTCAGTGACATTTCACTTTTCCGTTAAGGGTTAGCAGGCGCACGCTTGGTGGCGTAAACGGCTTCGTAGCCTTGACGACGCAGGACTTCCAGGCTGAACGGAATGGTCTGCCATTCGTCGCCTTTCAGTGCGAAGTCGCCGTTAGGCGTGATCTTGACCCACGGCCAGAAGTAGTCGATCTGATCGCCCACAGGGTTCTGTGCCACGTAGCGCAATGAGCCTTCCACTGCGGTTGAGCCGGACAGGATGACTTCGCGGGTAGCCGCTTCAGTGTCGTAAGTGACTTTGATGGTGTCGCCGGAAGAAACACTGCCACCGTCCAGAATTTCAATACGGCCCAGCTCCAGGTTGACCAGATAGTCGGTACCGAGAGTCAGTGCGGCAGGTGTTGGGGTTGCATCGTCAGTAACCACCACGTTGGTGACTTTACGCACACCGGTCGGGTTGGCTTGCGTCTCACCAAGCTGATAGAAGTAGCCAGGCTCAACCACAAAGTCTTCAGTCTCTCCAGTGGCCGCAGTCTGCGTCAACGCCTCAACGGTACCGAAGTAGAACAGGGCGATGTTCTCGGGAGAAATGTGGTCAGTCGTGAACGAGCCGGTACGGTTGGTTTGCAGAACCACGGACGCGTCTTTTTCGCGAACGCCGCGGTCGCTGTTGAAGTGATCCAGGTTTTCGCTTTCAACGTTGGTGCTGATCTCGGGCGTATTGCCGAAGTATCGTTCACCGATCCCTGTTTGTGTGCCTGCCTTGAACTTGTTGAAGTAAAGTTCACCGCGTCCAAGGGTATAATTCATTGGTTCAGCCATTTGAGCCTCGCATGTTAGTAGTGTAAAAGTAAAGGATGCCCCTACTAAGCATAGGGATCATCCATATTCTCCGCTATTTCAAGCGTTATTGCCAGCATGAAGTTGGCATATGAGGAAACATACTCTTCAGCAGGTCGAACTACCGACCCACCGATACGTAAATCCAACACTCGACCACCCTGTCCGAACAGGTTATTAACGCGGATCATTGCCTTGCGTTCTTCGGCCAGTGCTTTCTTTACATCCGCCATGAGTAGATGCGCGGGGTCTGTCGGGTTGTCCTTGTCGTCGTCCACCCACCCCTGGATGTACAGCTCCCAGCTTCCCTTCCAAGTCGGCCCTGAAGGGGGCGTGGTAGAAGGCTCTTCCGGTAGAGGTGCCTCCAGGACTGATACCAGCGGGATCGGATCGTCGTCACCAAACATCAGGCGGCCGCGGAAAACCGACTTCGACAGATCATATTTATAGCCAGCGGCCGGCGTGATAGTTTGAAGGCGTGCCGTAAG
>CAZBIN010000009.1:0-5996 GCA_964491995.1 uncultured Orrella sp. | reverse complement strand
AGGTTGAACTGGGTGTCGGTCTTTTCTTTGCCTGCACGCAGACGAACCAGCCAGGCGCCTTTCAGGAACTTCGCGCTACCCGGCTTAACGGCCACGCTGACGCCACCACGTCGGCGGATAGCCTTGGGGTCCGTATTCTTGGCAAAACGGGCCAGTGAAGTCGGCCTCCAGCGGCCAGTGATCGTGCCTTCAAGACGTGTGTCTGTTGCCCGTTGGCTGACTGACAGGCGCTCCCCTCTCGGTGAAAGGTAGCTGGCAGGAAAATTGACTTGCCTGCGTATCTCGCGAGCAGCTTGTGTGCGCGTTCGGTCAAGCGTTCGGTTGATCGCCTGTCTTGCAGCTTCAGTGAGTTTTGGTGTAATGGAAGCCAGGTCAGATAGCGCATCCAGTCCTTCAAGGACGATGACGTATCCTGAACTCATGGCGCCTCTCCTGTCGGCAGGCCCTCAGTCTCCAGCTGGCGGACAGTCAGTGCAGTCACTTCAGCGGTGATGTACTGGTCATCAGGGGGCAGCAGATTATCGACGCGGTAGGCCTCGCCGGGCTGGAAGTAGATGACAGCGCCTCGGGCAGGTTCAACCTCAGAAGCCTTGAAAACCAGCTTGGGCTTCATGGCCTGAATCTCGGCCCATCCCATGCTGCGTTCATCACCCAGTGCATCAAACTTCAAGAGCAGGCGAGCGCGAATAGGCACGGCCGTAGCCCCTTTAATTGCGTAGTATTCGCAAGGGACAGCCATGTGCTCGTGAACGATGTCTCGCGCCGAGCGTTTCTGTTCGCGCCAGTTCACCGGTATGGCCTTTACAGATCGTCGCCGCTGTCAGCAGCAGAGATCAGGTCGATCAGCTTTTCCTTGGTAGCGCGGGCAGGAACGTCGATGCCCTTGCTCTCGGCCAATGCGATAAGCTGGTCCTTAGTCAGGTTTGACAGGCCGTCTTCGCCTGTCGTAGCAACGACGGCAGTAGACTGGGGATCAACGGAGGCCGCGACGGCCTTTGAGATCGCTTGGGGGCGGATGCGCTCCAGGTCTGCGATCTCGCTGTCTGTCAGGTCAAAAACTTTTCCGATCTTGGGGGTAATGCGTTTCCCGTCGCGCACGACCAGGATGCTTTCATTAATAATACGCTGCGCCATTATGCGCTCCTTTGAAAAGAATTTTGGGGGTGCGTGTACCCCGGCAAGCGGGGTACGGGTCAGAGGAACTACTCAGTGGCTACGACAAGTTTGAACGAGGCGTTAGGCTGAGCAGGAACCATCAGAGGTGCCGATTGCGTCATGGTGTACGTAACGCTCGGGTCTTCCGCGTCCCACATTTTCGGGAACATTTCCACGGCGGCCAGTCCTGCACGCTTGTCTTTGATCGCGCCAAAACAGCGAACACCTTGAAGGCCCGGGCCGGTACCGACCACGGCTAATGGATCAAGAATATCTTGTGCGTTGCCAGATTCATCGACAAAGCTTTCAGAATACGTGTAAAGCTCCAACCGGCCCATGCCGCGCTGTCCTGACAAGCTACCACGGTATTCATAAGGCGTACCCTCTGCGATTGCACGGTTGAACTCGGTATCACTGCCACGATACTGGGTGTTAAGGAGATCGCGTACTTCCTGATTGTTTGTAAACAGGTCCCAAGCATCCAAGCCAAAGGTCAGGCGGGTGACTGTGGTGCCAGACAGCTTGTGAACGCGACGACGGTAAACCTCGATGTCACCCAGAGGGTCTGCGTCAGCAGCGCCCCATTGTGCAGTAGACAGCAAGGTTCCAGTCAAGGACGCATCGCGACCGAAGTTCACGGTTACGGAAGGGTAGTCCTCACCGACCACGGTAACTTCACCGTCGATCACTGCACGAGCGGCCATCCACTCCCAGCGGTTTTCGATCTGGATACGCTCCATGCGCATGTTCTCAGCCACGATAGCGTCATAGCGCTGAGCCAAAGACAGCTCACCGCCGATGGCTTCGCCTGCCATGCGAGGGATTGCGCGGCTAGGGTCTACTACGTGCTTGGGCTTAACGTAGGCTGGTTTGAAGGCCTTGGTGTTGTATCCGCGATCGCGCAAAACTCGACCCTGGACGTTCGGTGCAACGAACGGTGCCAGCTCTTTTGTGCCGTCGGTCACTTGGTCAAACAAGATTTCCTCTTTGTCTGAACGAATGACGCGCGGGAACAAGCTCAACCAGTAGGGTGTGATGCCTTTCTGTACACGGATTACGTCAAGCAAGTCCGCTGTACTGTAAATTTCTAAAGCCATTATTTTCTCCTGTACGTGAATAGATTAAGCAGCGCCGTACAGCGTACCGACTTGAATTTCGGTACCGTCAAAAGCGGCTTTGCGTTCGGCAAGGGTATCAATGGAAGCGTCCCAAACCAGAACTTCGTGGTTGAAGAACGCACTCACAAAGTAAGGTGCGGATTGTTTTTCGGTGGCAGTCGTCTTCACGGCCACGGCGATTACGCCCACCGCTTTGGACTGGGGAGCAGGCACTTCCGAGCCTACTTCGCCTGTAACAGCATCAGGATCGTGTGCAACGATATCACCATCTGCATTTTTAGCAACTACCTGGTATTGCTTCAGGTCCTGGCTTACGGCCACCAGGTCGTGTGCGGTAACGACTTCCTTTTCACCTGCGAACAGTTGAACCGGAGTCGTGGGGCCATATGTGTGGCTTGCTGCGAGTTCATTAGCCATGTTGGCTTCTCCTAAAATCTATGAAATTTAAAGTCGGTACGTATTAGTGCTTGGTGGCAAGAGGTCGTCCGGTTGCGGCGGCTTGACTGGCTAGGATGCGGGATGCGACTGACTGCTTCTGGCCTTGGCCTTGTTCGTCACCTGCTTCACTGTCTGCACCTACCTGGGGGTGCTTGTCGGCGTCCATGTAGCGAGTGAAACCATTGTCGCTGGAAGCCGTAACGGGGGCTGCGGTTGCCGCTTGTTCCGGCGCAGCGGCAGATAGAACGGCCTTAGCAGCATCAACGGACATATCCGTGTTCAGTGCCAGGTGATTAGCCAGTTTGGCTTTACCAGCGGCCTCTTCGCAATTCATGATACCCGCCATACGCTCGCGCTCGTCGGCACGGGCTTGGGCCGCAATAGCCTTCTGATCGACTGCGGGCTGGTTTTTGCTTTCCGCGCCCGGCTGGGTGTTTTCTTGGGACATTGTAATCTCCTGTTGGTCATCATTCGAGCCGGAAAGCTCGTCAAGGTACGTAGCAACCGCCTGTGAGGGCGATTGAATAGCGTCAATTAAACCGAGTTCGAGCGCAACATCCGCATCGTAACACGCGGCTTCTGTCGCCTTCACGGCCTCAGTTGAAAGGTTTCGATTAGTAGAAACGAGCGCCACGAACTTCTCGTAGCTTTTGTCAATACTGGACTGGATGCTCGCTTTAACGTCATCAGGCAGCCTATTATACGGGTTCCCATCCACTTTGTGGGCGCCTGCGTAGATAAAGGTGACTTCAATGCCCCAATCTTTCAGCATTTCGCCGATATTCATGTGCATGGCAACAACACCAATACTGCCGATACCAGACGATGCTGTGGAAACCATCTTGCTTGCCGAACTGGCAATCGCGTAACAGGCAGAGAAGCTGTTGGAGTCAACGACAGCCAGTGACGGCTTGATGGCGCGACTGGCCCTGATCTCGTCGGCCAGCTCGAAGCAGCCTGCGGCCATTCCGCCGTAGCTGTTGCAGTCGAATACGATCAGCTTAACATCTTCATCGGCCAGTGCGGCCTTATGCTGTTCGCGGATGAAATTGTAGCCGGTGACGTTGCCCCAGGAGTACGAAAACCGGTTCAGCAGCGTGCCGTGAACAGGGATGATCGCAACACCATTTGAGAATGCAAACGGCTTACCGACGTTAGCGGGTCCAAAACCGTAGGCCGATGTCATCTCGCTTTTGCGGATTTCCCATGCGGCATCTTCAAGGCCGCTATCCGCTTCCGCGTATTCACGCAGCGTAGAGGCCAGGCCGCTGTAGTGAGGGGCGATAAGGGCCGCCTTCATGTTCATGCTGTCCAGGAGGGCTTGCGCGCTTGGTTTGGCGTGTTTCCTGTTGTTGCTCATTCGTCTTCTTCCTCGGTAATATCCTCATTCTCTGTCCCGCTATCAGGGTCTTCGGATAGTGTGTTCTGTGGGGCTTTCTTGCCCTCGCGTTGCGCATCCAGTGAGAAGGCTAGGCCTTTCGCCTTGATGATGCCCTCTTCACGAGCGCGCTGTTCAAACACCTCACGAAAGTCCAGTCCCAACTTGGACACTTCGATCTCGTAGGTAGACAGGCCCGACTTAATGCGCAGGATAGCTGCCTGCGTCTCTTTCAGCTCGTCAATCTGCCCGCGTGACGCGCCAATCCACGTGCAGGATGTATAAGCGTCTTTCATGAGGGGTTCGTAGAAGTGTGCAGCCGTTTTGCCCGCAGGCAGCGGGATATTTCCTGCGTTGATTTCTTCTTCCAGTACGAGCGCGTAGATGGCTGTCGCGAGCCGGTCAGCCACGTTTTTCTTACGGGACTGCATGAACCGCCACGTATTGACCATGCTGGCCCTTGCGGACGAGTAGCTGGTCTTGGAGTAGTCGCGGGAGAACTCTTCATACGACAGGCCAAGGGCTGCCGCGATGTTGCGCTGAAGCGACTCTTCAAAGTCACTACCGACACCACCTGGCGTTCCCATCGGCTTCATGTTCAGCTTGGTGCCAGGGAATAGATGGGGAATCTTGGCGCCGTCGATATTGATGTTGCTGGCGTTGCCGATGTAATCATTCAGGGCGTTCATGTACTGCCCGATGGTATTGATCCATCCTGCGTTATCCATGCCGCCCAGGGTTTGGTAGACGATCTCCGGTGGCAGCTCGGACTCAATGGCCGCGGCGAACGAAGCGTTAACGACAGCGTTCTGAAGCGTGACCTCCTGAAAGCTTTTGGTCATCTTCATCTGTTTGAGCACGGACACCATATCGGCAATGCCACGCGACTGGTCGGGCAGTAGCTGCTCGATAATATGGATCACCTGCTTTCGGCCCCACGGCTTGCCCGCTGGCACTTCCGCCCAGGTGTAGGACTTTTCATCGTAATGTTCAGTCGGGTATCCTTTGCGGATATAGTAGCTGACGGGACGACCGAACGCATCTTTGCGGATGCCGCGTCGCAAGAAGCGGTCATCGGAAACGCCGTTTGGGTTCGACAGCCGGTCAGGCGAAACCATTTGAATGGCGGTCCGCAGGGGGCGGACAGAAGAGCGCAGCCACTCGGCGGTAGCCAATACCTCACCGGTCATCACAAAACCGCCCACGGCGAGGCGAATCAGCCCCGTGAAGGTATTCATGCCAGAAGCGTCAAGATAGCAGGCCTCCGACTCCGCGATCAGGTTGAAGCGGGCTTCAACGACTTGCTGGAACTCTTCAGCCCATTCGGGCGATGCACCAAGCACGCGCCAGTTCGGCTGAGCGTTAAGGCGGTAGCTCGCACCTACAATGCTATCGCGATGGGTCGTAACTGCTCCCATGGCATAGCCGTCGTTGTGGACCATATCTCGGCCACGGGCGTCAGCAGTAGGCTTGGCTAAGTTAATGACCTGATCGGGCGACCGCATGGAAGGGTTCCAGCGAGCCGTCTCACGTGACATCCGCTCGGCACCCTCTAAGCCGCCACCCATTGCGCTTGGCTCAATAGGAGCCGCTGGCAGCACCTCAATCTGTGGAAGGGCGTCAGTAGTCATAGTCTAAAATATAAATCCGAAAGGTCCGCGAACGCGGGGGCGCCCAGTGGCGGTCGCACTGCACTCGGCTTCCAGTGTCTGAATGTATGCCTGCAAACGAGCGACGTTAGCAGCCACAAACTCGACCCGCTCGCCGTTCTGGTCAACGATGACGCGGGCCATCTTGCCCGTCATCAGATTGTGATAGGCAAGTCGGGCTGCATCAAGTTCTTGCTGTTTACACGCCATTATGTTGTTCCAAAAAGACAGTTTAAGCCAGATTATTAGCCAATTTGC
>CAZBIN010000008.1:36647-39288 GCA_964491995.1 uncultured Orrella sp. | reverse complement strand
AACAGTATGGAACAGGGGCGGGCCCGAGTTCCTGGTGGGCCAGTTCGAGCAACCGCTGTTTGTAGGCCCGGCCAATGGCTGCCATGGCGCTGCCAATCATGTGCGAACTGGCATCTTGCCTGATCATGCGCACAAAGCTTGCCTGAACCTCTGACGCCAGGCCCGCCAGATCATTGACAGACTGTTGCTGGAATATCCGGCTGACCACAAACAGACTGTTGCGTGACTCGTAGTGCAGAATGTCAGAAAGAGCCAGAACGCCAACCGGACGACCATGTCTGACCACAGGCAGATGGTGTACGTTGTGGCGCAGCATAGCCAGCAAAGCTTCAAATGCAAGCTGATCGGCTTTGACAGCAACGGGATCCATTGTCATGATCTCACCGACGGGCGTGTCGTAAGGGAGTCCCTTGGCTACAGCCCGGTTGCGGATGTCGCGGTCTGTGACAATTCCAACCATGTGCGCCTGGTCTGTGATGAGCAGCGACGAGACACCCGCCTCGCTCATGATGCCTGCCGCATCATTCAGAGATGTTTCTTTTGCTGTGCAGACTGGCGCTTTGACCAGCAGTGTCTGCACCTGGGTGGTCATCAGTTCGTTGGCTTGTTCGGACTTCGAAACGACTGTGCGAAGTCGGGTTCGGTCTTCGACCTCGACCAAGTCAGCAAAGGTTTCATGCCTCTCAAAAAGGTCCAGAAACAAACTGTCAGGTATGACGTAGAGCAGTGTGTCTTCGATCGCAGTCGCCGGAAATCTGACCTTGCTGCGCTGAAGCAGACCCGCTTCACCAAAGTGTCCACCTTCCGTGAGACGGTTGTAAAGTGTCCCGTCCCGACGGTAGATTTCCACAGCACCACTTCGGACAATGAACCAGTGATGAAGGGGCTCACCAAACTGTTTGATGGGCGTCTCACGCTTGACGTACCGGACGTCTACCGACTTTGCGACCTCTCGCAGAGCGTCTTCCGGTAGTGCAGTGAAAGGAATGTGTTTTTGCAGGAAGTCGAGAATCTCGAGCTGTTCGCTTTCCATCGCTATCCTTGATCGCATCTCGCCAACAAACGTCTGCCTGGTGAGATGACTGTGTCAGCCTGACCTTTGTGTTTGTGGTCAGGCGTTTGTTTGTCGCGCTCGGGGCGACCGGTCAGACCATCTGCGCTATTCCCTTAGCAAAGTCCGGCCGGGTCGATCATTTGCTGTGACGGGTGGTCGATGTCAGGACCGGGCGGGTCTGGGTTCACTCATCAGGCCTTTGACCAGCGAAATCGTGGCAATGAGCAGCACGATGGTGAACGGAAATCCTGTCGATACCGCCATGGCCTGAAGTGCGACCACACCACCGCCTAGTACGAGTGCGACAGCCACCAAACCCTCAAATGATGCCCAGAAAACTCTTTGCGGCGTCGGTGCGTCGACTTTACCACCGGAGGCAATGACGTCAATGACCAGTGAACCGGAGTCTGATGAGGTCACAAAGAAGACCACCACCAGAATGATTGCAATAAACGAACTGATCTGGGCTAGCGGCAGAGCCTGCAGCATCAGAAATATCTGCAGTGGCAACTCCCCTTCGGTGGCTGCCAGATACCCTTCGTTGACGACTTGTGAAATGGCGGTGTTTCCAAAGACTGTCATCCACAGCACACACGCAAGCGAGGGCACGATCAACACCGACACCACGAACTCCCGCACCGAGCGTCCACGCGAAACGCGGGCAATGAACATGCCTACGAAGGGTGACCATGAGATCCACCAGGCCCAGTAAAACGCGGTCCACCCCTGGGAGAAGTTGGCGTCCTCACGTCCAAAGGGATTGCTCAGTGCCGGCAGGAATGCCAGGTAAGACGCCAGGTTGCTGAAGAACCCCTTTACGATGGTCAGAGTCGGGCCCGCCATGATGACAAAAAACAGCAGCAAGATCGCAAGGATCATGTTGATCTCGGACAGGCGTTTGACCCCGGCATCCAGACCTGCGAGAACCGATGTCAGTGCGATGGCAGTGATGCCAATGATCAGGATGATCTGCATGGTGTCTCCAAGCGGAAATCCGAAGAGATAGTGCAGACCTGCAGCCGCTTGTGAAGAGCCAAAACCCAGGGAAGTCGCCAGACCAAACATGGTTGCAAGCACAGCGAGAATATCTACCAGATGCCCTGGCCAGCCCCAGATACGTTCGCCCAGGATCGGGTAAAACACCGAACGAATGGTCAGAGGCAATCCCTTGTTAAAAGAAAAAATTGCCAGTCCCAGTGCCAGTACGGCGTAGATCGCCCAAGGATGCAGAGCCCAGTGGTAAATGGTTGCAGCCATTGCAAGATCCTGCGCTTGCGCAGGATCTCCAGCAGCGCCAGACAGTGGTGACCAGTCAATGCGAACACCATTCTCGAGCGATGTGCCACTCATCGCCGTGCCAAAGTGCGCCAAGGGCTCAGAGACTCCATAGAACATCAGACCGATGCCCATTCCGGCAGCGAACAGCATCGAAAACCAGGCCGGGTATGAGTAGTCCGGCTTGGCTTCGGTCCCGCCGATGCGCACGCGCCCCAGAGGTGAGATGGCAATCAGTATGCAGACAATCACAAAAATGTTGCCCGCGATGATGAAGAAGGGCACGGCAAGAAGGACGAAGCCCGTCGTCCC
>CAZBIN010000008.1:10002-36637 GCA_964491995.1 uncultured Orrella sp. | reverse complement strand
GGGCTCAGCCTGAGATTGAAATGCAATTGTGAACACCACAAACGCAATCACCAGCAATGCAGAGATTGCAAACACGCGGTTGTGAATGTCCAGACCGAAGGGACCAACATTGACGACAATATTGTCCTGGCCGATGGTGTAGTCAGTGTCGATGGGGTTGACCTCTCCATCTGGAATCATGGGATCTTTTCTGGTGTCAGTCATGAGCACCTCCGTGAGAGCGCCTGTCATTGGGCACAGGTTCTGGGCGGATGTCTTCCGGACTCATGACGTCTTGTCTGAAGTGCCAGCACTAAATGGCATCTTGCAGGATCCGCGTGATGATGTTCCATGGGTTGCATCGATATCGTCGAAGATGACGATAAATGACATCTACAAGATTGTGACTTGTTAAAAGTTGCAACTTCCGGAAGACGGCAAGCCATAACGGTAACACGATGTGACCGGATGCGTTCGCCCACCGCCAAGCGCCATGTGTCGTGTCACGGGAGCTTCGCATATCACCGACTTTGAGTTGGCAGGTTGCCGCCGTCAGCGGCTTTGCCCTCGATTGACGGCGCCCGCAGATGCAGGTCCCAGGCGCCGGCGGGGCTGGTCAGGCCAGATTTAGCAGCAGGTTTGCGAGGTCTTGCGGGTGGGTTACCATCGCATCGTGACCTGCCTGCATTTCAAGATACTTCCAATCCGTGCGGGTGCGCGCGTAGTCACGACTTGAAGTCGTAGGCCCGTAGTAAGGTGTGACAGCAATGTAGGTTGCGGGTAAGTCGTTGGCAGGTTCGTGCCTCAGCGGTAGATGGTCCTCGTACGTGGACATCGGATGCGGTGTGCAGCACGCTTTAAGCCACGCAGCGTCTTGCGGATCGGTCACTCCAAACATCTCCGGTGGGGGTACGGCCATGGTCAGGCCACCAGAGGTCTGAAGAGAGAGTTCCCGGCGCTGTCGAGCGACCTCCGGCGGGATGATGTCAAACGGACTCTCGCCGTCCTGAAGGATCAGTGCATCGAGGTAAACCAGTTGGGAAATACGGTCTGGCATCCGGTCAGCCAACCCTGTAATCGTGATTCCACCAAAGCTGTGACCGACCAGAATGACGTTATGCAGGTCTTCCCAGATCAGAACGTTCGCAATGTCGTCAATGAAAGTCTCAAGGCCCAGTCCGGGTTGTAAAAGATGTGATCGCTCCCCCAGGCCAGTCTGGGTTGGAGTGTAGACAGCGTGCCCTGCGGCGCGAAGCAGCGGAGTAACTTTTTTCCAGCACCAGCCACCGTGGCATGCGCCATGGACGAGTACGTAGGTTCGTGAAGATTGTGTTGTCGTCATCGCAAATTTCTCAAAAACAGTTTTTCAAAATGGCGGCTACTGCTTTGTCTGTAGCAAGTTTAACGGCATGCCTCACAATGCGGCACCAGTAAACACCTACCTTACAGGCGAGGGGCCGATTGGCGAGGGTCCAACAGGCGAGGGTCCGACAGGAGAAGGACCGACAGGAGAAGGACCGACAGCACTTGAGGAAGTCGGGCCTGGCAAGGATCCGGTTGGAGAGAGGATGGTTGGAGTGCTGGGTGCCGTGGCTGGCTCAACGGGATTGCGCGGGTAGACAGCATCGCGCAGCGTCAGACTGATGCCTGGTATGTAGGACACCAGCATCAGGCAGGTGATAATCACCAGCACGAAAGGAATCAGGGACTTGATGACTTGTTCCAGGGAGATTCTGGCAACTGTACAGGCAGCAAACAAGTTCACGCCAAACGGTGGCGTGATCATGCCAAGCGCCAGGTTTACCACCATGATGATGCCAAAGTGGATGGGATCAATGCCGAAATAAATGGCAACTGGCGTCAGAATCGGCGCGAGCACGATAATGGCCGCTGACGTCTCAATGAACATGCCGATGACAAACAGTGCCGCATTGACTCCTATCAGGAACATTGCAGGCGAACTCAGCACCTCGACCAGCCAGCGACCGATGGCATCAGGGATCCCCGCACGGGTAATGAGAAACGCAAACAGGCCGGCGTTGGCAATGATGAACATGATGACAGCGCTGGTAATAACGGATTGTCTGATTGCGCTGTAGATCGCACGCAGGGTCAGCTCCCTGTGCATCACCGTTCCGATTAGCAGTGCATAAAACACTGCCACAACTGACGCTTCGGTTGGTGTGAATACGCCCCCGTAGATTCCCCCGAGGATAATGACGGGCATGAGCAGGGCCCAGCCGGCTTTGCGGGTGGCTGGCAAGATGCGCGTGCGCCCTTCACGATCCTGCTTTCCCCAGCCTTTGATTTTGCAATCAATGTAGATGTAAATCATCAGAGCGGCGCCGATCAGAATTCCCGGGCCGATACCAGCAATAAACAGTTCACCAATCGAAACTTCTGCGGCCACCCCAAACAGAATCATCGGGATCGATGGCGGGATCACCACGCCGAGCTCGGCCGAGGTTGCCTGCAGGGACGCCGCGTATGGTCTGGGATAACCGTGCTTGACCAAGGCGGGAATCAGAATTGCACCAATTGCAAATGTGGTTGCAACCGACGAACCTGAGACGGCAGCGAAAATCATGCAGGTCAGGACCGTGGTCATCGGCAAGCCGCCCTGAACGCCACCGACAATACTTTTTGCGAACTCGACCAGGCGGTGGGAGATTCCACCGAGCTGCATCAGGTTTCCCGCCAGAATAAAAAACGGAATTGCGGCCAGCGGAAACCGGTCAATTGCGGTGAACATCTCCTTGGGTGCAATGATCAGGCGCTCTGGGTCGAAGATGGCCAGGCCGAGAACGGCCGATCCACCGATCGAGACCGCAACCGACACGCTGAACGCAAACCCCAGCATCATCGTGATCAGGAGGGTCAGTGGCATTTTGGGACCTGCAGGCAGTTGATCAGGTGAAATCTTGCAGATTGCATAAAGTGCGCAGGTTCAGGCACTTGAATGACCGGCTTCACCGGGTTTTTGGGGGCGTCTCGACGATTGCCGGCGTCTTTTATGATGCCACCAGTCGGGTCTGCTGAATCGAGCACCTGCGGTATAGTCCAGGGCCGCCAAGGTGTCGCGCCAACAGGTATGCGAAGCATCTTGTTGTGGGCTCGAAGACTTGGCTCAAAGCCTTGCGGTGAGCCCGCTCTGCAAAATCCCCTAGACTGCATGACCAGAACCCCTGTTGGCCGGCGAGGGAGTCGAAGATCTGACCGGCACTGTAAGCAGCTGATCTTCAGACAGCGTATCTTTCACAGGTTCATCGAGCCAGTTTGCCAGGGTCGCAAGCATACCCAGTGCAGCACCGGTTGGCACCGCGGCGTAAGCCCAGGCAATCGAGATGTCTATCGATGCGAAAGTCTGAAACCTGACCCGCCAGACCAGAGAAATGCCGAACCAGGTAATTGTCCCCAGGAATCCCAGTGTCGTACAAGCCACAATTGCGCGAACCGCCTCGCGCCATTTGCCACGCGCCCGGCTCAACATCAAATCGACGGAAATCAGCGAGCCCTGGCGTATTGCGACAACCACACCAAGCATCACGCACCAGATCAGAAGGCGCCGCATCACCTCTTCAGTCCATATTGAGGGCTGCGAGAGCACGAAACGTGCAATGACCTGCCAGAGACCGAGGCAGCTGATGATGGCCAGAAGAAGGCTGGCGGCGTGCAGCGATAATGCTGTCAGAAGTCGATCCAGCGTCAGGACAACGGTTCTCAAGAAGATGCTTCCTTTCTAATCGGTCCTTCAAGGCTTTTGAGCGAAAAATCAAAGTGGTGCGCTTCGCAAGATGACTGAACTCGATTGACGACAGGTTACTAAACCGCAACCACACCCCTCGCAAGCTGCTGTTGCGCCGAATTTATCCCCTATAGTAGGTGTTTATCCGGACAGGCTGAATCCGGCTTAACCCGGAAAGAGCGTTTCAATGCAGTCGCATGTTTTGAGCACTCGCTGGTGCCTCTTGCCTCGAAAGATCAAGCCTGACCCGAGTGTTGACTGTCGTTTGGCGCAATAGATTGTTCGCAGCCGCTCAAAGACCGCGCAATCCGCATATTAATTTTGGTGAGAGGACATGATGCGAGTTCTAGTGACTGGGGGTGCAGGGTTTCTGGGCAGCAAACTCGTGAGAGCGTTGCTCGAAAGAGACCGTTTGTGCGGGCAGAAGATAGAAGAGATTTGTCTGACGGATCGGGTGTCTTGTGCAGATCCAATGATCTGCGATGACTCGCGTGTTCGTCGTCATACAGGCGATTTGCTCTCGAGCTTGCCAGATCTGTTCAGCATTCCGTTTGATGCAGTGTTTCATCTTTCTTCGGCTGTCTCGGCCGAGTGCGAGGCAGATTTCTCCCTTGGATTGCAGGCCAATCTGCAAACGACTCAGGGGCTGCTGGAGACCGTGCGTCGGCAGCAGGAGATGACAGGAGTTTGTGCCCGACTTTTTTTTGCCAGTTCGGTGGCTGTTTTTGGTTCGGATGCCGGTATCAGGATGCCGGTTGTCATCCGCGACGATACCCTGCCAGTTCCTCAATCCAGCTATGGAGTACACAAATTCATTTGTGAGCAGCTCATAGCCGACTACACCCGCAAGGGGTACATCCAGGGGCGTGTCGCGCGGCTCATGACGGTTTCGGTAAGACCCGGAAGACCCAATGGAGCGGCGTCGGGGTTTTTGTCGGGAATCATTCGCGAGCCTTTGTCAGGCTTGCCGGCGGTCTGCCCGGTTGATCCATCGACCATGGTTGCGCTCGCGTCACCGGATAACACGATGACCGGTATCCTGAAAGTCATGGAACTGCCGGATGCACGCATGCCTGGACGCACTGCCATCAACCTGCCTGCGCTGACTGTTAGTGTTGGGCAGATGATTCAAAGTCTCGCAGACGTGGCGGGCACGCAGGTGATGAGCCGAATTCGTTATCAGCCTGACCCGGCAATCGAGCGCCTGGTGGGCAGCTGGCCTGCCTGTTTTGACTGTCAACGAACAAAGCAGCTGGGGCTTGTTCCAGACCCTTCGTTTGACGATGTCATAAGGCAATACATCGCTTCGCAGGCCTCAGGCAAGACAAAGTCCATCTCCCTGCCGTGAAGCGGAGTTCTTGAACATCAGTCCGCGCATTGCCCCTGCCAGGCACACGGATACGGCGCATCCTCTGTGCGTGAGCACGACGTCAGGAGGGGGTCAAGCGGACGTTTTGGCCTGACGTTTTGCTTCGGACTTGCGAGCATGCTCTTCAGTACCTTGTGCTTGGACATAGGCGCGCACCTGATCAAGCGACGCGTCACCTGCACGACTGACATAGTCAGCCCGATGCCAGAACTGCGGCTTGCGATAGAACCGGGCCAGATGCTCGGGTCACAGAAGCAGAAAAGCATGGCCGTGAGGCCCGCAGAAGCCCCCGCTACAAGCCTCGGGTTTTTTAGCAATGGAGCGATCATTGCGTAGCCCAGGTCACTTTAATGCTGGCGAGTGTTCAGCTTTTGCGAGTACTGGTGCCCATGCGTGCTCGCAGTGAGTCGTAGATGGGCTCGCCCCGGAGCAGGCTGGCAACCACCGCCGCCCCGACGCTGGCAAGAAGCAGGGGAACCATCAGTGTGACTGATCCACTCATCTCGCAAATCAACAGAATGCCGGTGACCGGTGCCCTTACAACTCCGGTAAAGAAAGCTGCCATCGCCACCATCGCAAACGCTGCCGGGTTGATCATCAAGGCTGAATGAAAGGTTGACGCTGCCATTGCATTCAGTCCGTGTGCATAAAGCGCTCCGACAGTGGCTCCCACCAGCAGGAGTGGGGCAAAAAGACCACCAGGCGTGCCCATGCTGTACGAAAGCGGACCCAGAAACCAACGAACAAGCAAAAGTAGCACTAGCGCTTGCGGTCCGTAGTGACCTGCCAATAACAGATTGACTTGCAATTCGCCACCGCCCACCCATTGCGGCTGATGGTAGGCAATCAGCCCCATGAACGCGCCAACGATACCGGCTTTGATCCAGGGTGAAGTGGTTGGCGCGAGGCCAGAAAACGTGTTCAACCCCAGCAAGACGCTGCGGTTATATAACACGGCAAGTAATCCCATCAGCATACCCAGCAAAAGATAAAGCAACAGCTCCACGGGGGTCGCATGATCCAATGTGCCGACCATAAAGTCATGCAGGTTGCCAAACAACCCCCGATAGACGGCCATTGCAGTTGCCACCGCAGTCAGTGTGGCAAGCACCCGGCGCACAGTAACGCGTCGGGCAACTTCTTCAATCACAAAGGCGGCACCCGAGAGCGGTGCGTTAAATGCCACGGACAGGCCACTGCCAGCAATTGCTGTGTAGAGTAACGACCGGTCGTTATGACTCAGTCCGAACAGCTTTCCGCACTGTGTGCCAATCACGCCAGCCATCTGGATGGTCGGACCTTCCCGGCCAAGTGCCAGGCCCGGCACCATGGCAAGCAAGCCGCCGATGAACTTGATCGGGAGCACGACTAGACTTGCGGGCTGTGCCTGTTCGCGCATAACGGCTTCGACGTGCTGCACACCGCTGCCTGCAGCCGTTGGCGCGAATTTGACCAGCCAGCGTGCCAGACCCACACTGATGCCGGCAATCAGCATGGCAATCATCCAGCCTGGCAGCGCGCTCGTGCCATTGTTCTTGATGTCTTCAAGCGCTCGGAGAAATGCCGCTGAACCATTAACCAGAGACCAGTGAAACGCCCCGCCCACCAGTCCGACCAGCACGCCAGCGATCGCTGCGATCAGAAGCAGTCTGACCAGACCGGGATCAAACTCATCGAATGACTCATCTTCGACGACAGGGTATTTATCTGTTGGCATCAGCAATTTCTGTTTGGAATATTCGAGCTCAGGGAGCTGCTCTGGATGGTAACTTGGTTTGCCTGCTCTGGGTGCGTCTCGACTCAATTTCGCTGGATGGAAGTGTGGCTGGCGGGGCGGGACGTCCCGTTCTGGCAGAGGAGGCTGTCGGCGGATCACTTGATCTGCCGTTGTTCCGCCAGACGTCATTCCGGCGCTGAAAGCGGCTTCAGAACGGTCAGGTATTGGTATTTGTTTCACTCGGAAAGCAGGAATCTTGCAAAACAGGGTTCAGCAGATGTGAAGTCGGGGTTTCGCGGTGCTAAGATTATCGGTTTAGCGCATAGCAAGATAACGGAAATACTACGATGAACGCACCTGAATACGTCAAGCACGAAGGATTGAAACAGTGGGTCGCAGAAATTGCGGCTAAAACGCGCCCTGACCGTGTGGTCTGGTGCGATGGATCACAGGAAGAATATGACCGCCTGTGTGCCGAGATGGTTGCGGCCGGGACGCTGATTCCCTTGAATCAGCAAAAGCGTCCGAATTCGTTTCTTGCCCGGTCTTCTGCCGATGATGTGGCGCGCGTTGAAGATCGAACATTTATTTGCACACCAGACCAGGCTGATGCGGGTCCTACAAACAACTGGATTGCGCCTGATGAAATGCGCGTCAAACTTGACGAGCTTTTCGATGGGGCGATGCAGGGACGCACAATGTATGTCGTGCCTTATTCGATGGGTCCTCTGGGGTCACCCATTGCACAGATTGGCATCGAATTGTCCGACTCGCCCTATGTTGTCGTGAATATGCGCGCCATGACCCGCATGGGCCGTGCTGTTTATGATGTTCTGGGTACGGATGGCGAATATGTGCCTTGCGTGCATAGCGTGGGTGCTCCGCTGGCTCGTGGGCAGGCTGACGTGTCATGGCCCTGTAATTCCACCAAGTACATTGTGCATTTTCCGCAGACGCGCGAAATCTGGTCGTATGGTTCCGGATACGGTGGCAATGCGTTGCTTGGCAAGAAGTGCTTTGCCTTGCGTATCGCATCGACTATGGGTCGTGCGGAGGCGGCTGGCGGAAAGACACCGGGCTGGCTGGCAGAGCACATGCTCATCCTCGGTGTCAAAGCCCCCTGGGGCAAGAAATACCATATTGCAGCGGCGTTTCCGTCAGCTTGCGGCAAGACCAACTTTGCCATGCTGATTCCGCCACCTGAGCTCGCACAGCAAGGCTGGGAGATCACGACCATTGGTGATGACATTGCCTGGATCAAGCCCGATGCCCAGGGCAAGCTCAGAGCCATCAACCCGGAAGCTGGGTATTTCGGAGTGGCACCAGGTACCAATGAAAAATCAAACTTCAACTGCATGGCGACATTGCGTGAGAACGTCATTTTTACCAACGTCGCGCTGACTGACGATGGCGATGTCTGGTGGGAAGGGATGACCTCCAAGCCGCCGGCACATTGCATTGACTGGCGTGGAAATGACTGGACACCCGAGCTGGGACTGCAAGGCGTCAAGGCGGCTCACCCAAATGCACGCTTTACGGTGAGTGCCACGCAGAACCCGGTGCTTGACGACGCATGGGATGACCAGGCAGGGGTTGTCATTGACGCCTTTATATTTGGTGGTCGCCGCTCCAGCACGGTTCCGTTGGTGACAGAGGCTCGAAACTGGGAAGAGGGTGTCTACATGGCTGCGACCATGGGCTCCGAGACCACAGCAGCTGCCATGGGTCAGCAGGGTGTGGTGCGTCGGGATCCTTTCGCGATGCTGCCTTTCTGTGGCTACAACATGGCGGAGTACTTTGCGCACTGGCTGCAACTGGGTGCGCAGATGCAGAAAGAGGGTGCAAAGCTGCCCCATATCTTTTGCGTCAACTGGTTCCGCACCGATGAGGAGGGTCGTTTTGTGTGGCCTGGCTTCAGTGAGAATGCGCGGGTGCTCAAGTGGATGCTGGCTCGAATTGAAGGCAACGCGACAGGTGTGGAGCACGTGTTTGGCATTACGCCGCGCTATGAGGACCTTGACTGGGCGGGCTTGAACTTCTCCCAGGAACTTTTCGAGATGATTACCTCGATTGAGCCGCAAGCCTGGCAGGAGGAGTTCAAGCTGCATGATGAGCTGTTCCAGAAGCTTTCTTACGGTTTGCCGCAGGTGTTGCTCGATATTCGGGTGAGGCTCGAACAGCGTTTGGCCGATACGACATCGGTCTGATTGTCAACATGCCAGGGCTGGCGCATTTTTTGTGCGGACCTGGCAGGAGTGCATGATGAAGCTTGACGCGATTTCACACCGGTCCCGTAACGCCAAGATTCTGGCGACACTGGGGCCAGCCAGCAGTGATGCGCAAACCATTCGCGCGTTATTTGATGCTGGCGTCGATGTGTTTCGATTCAACTTCAGTCATGGCACGCATGAGGATCACCGCAAGCGCTACGATCTGGTGCGCCAGATGGAACGCGACGTGAACCGGCCCGTCGGCATCTTGATGGATCTGCAAGGACCCAAGCTGCGACTCGGTCAGATTGAGTCGGGTCGATTGTCCGTCAAGACGGGGGATGTGCTGACACTGGATCTGGACCCTGCACCTGGTAATGCAAACCGGGTTCCCATGCCGCACCCGCAAATTTTCCAGGCGATCAAGCCAGGCGATGATCTGCTGATTGACGATGGCAAAGTCCGCCTTCGGGTTTTGCACTGCGACAGTCAGAGTGCCAGAGTCGAGGTGTGTAACGACGGCGTGCTTTCGGATCGCAAAGGCGTCAATGTTCCCGGCGCCATCCTGCCGCTGTCGGCTTTGACAGAAAAAGATCATCGAGACCTCCTGTTCGGTCTCGAACTCGGGGTTGACTGGGTGGCGCTGTCGTTCGTGCAAAGACCGGAGGACATTGCGCAAGTCAAAGCGATCGTTGGAAATCGCGCCTGGGTGATGGCCAAGCTGGAGAAACCGGCGGCGTTCGATGCTCTTGATGAAATTGTGGCGATTGCTGATGGTGTCATGGTCGCGCGTGGCGATCTTGGTGTTGAAAAGCCACCGGAGGATGTACCGATTCTGCAAAAGCGCATCGTGCGTGCGTGCCGGGAGGTTGGCAAGCCGGTGGTCGTGGCCACCCAGATGCTCGAATCCATGATCAGCTCACCCGTGCCGACCCGAGCGGAGGTCAGTGACGTTGCAGGCGCCATCTATGACGGTGTGGACGCGGTGATGCTGTCAGCTGAGTCGGCATCTGGCCAGTACCCTGTGCAGGCGGTTGCCATGATGGACCGTATTTTGCATGCAACCGAGCAAGATCCCCTGCAACGGGTGACGATGCAGGCGGTGCAGTCACAACGTGATGGATCTACCCGCGACGCGATATCGGCAGCGATTCACACCATGGCACAGACCTTGCCGGTGGCAGCGACAGTTGCCTATACATCGTCAGGGGCGACGGCATTGCGGGTGGCTCACGAGCGACCAAAGTCGTCAATCCTCAGCATGACGCCCAATCTGTCTGTGGCCAGACGCCTGTCGCTTGTCTGGGGTGTTCATTCCATGCAGTCGCCCGATGTCGAGAGCTCGGACGAGATCGTGCTCCATGCCACAGAGACAGTCAGAAGACACGGATTTGGCGCCCCTGGTAAAGCCGTGCTCATTGCGGCCGGAACACCCTTTGGCGTGTCAGGTACGACCAACCTGTTGCGGGTGGCCTGGCTAGACTGAAGATCCGCTCAGCGTCGTTGCGCGATGAGCACCCGGATCAAGACGCAGACACAAACTGTGCTTTGACTTGAATAATGAGTTGTTCGAGTTGCGAGGCGGGCAGTGCGCCCGCGACACGCCCTGTCTCGCGACCACCATGAAATACCGCCAGCGTGGGAATAGATCGGATCTGGTGCGAGGCTGCCGCTTGTTGTTCGATTTCCGTGTTGACTTTAACGAACAAGAGCGCGCCGCCGTGTTTTCTGGCGGCGGCTTCAAATGTTGGTGCAAACATACGGCATGGACCGCACCAAGGCGCCCAGAAGTCTACAATCAACGCTGTGTTGCTGTTAGCAATCGCATCCTGAAGCCCAGCACTGTCGAGTTCAATAACGCCTGCCAGTAGTTCTTTGCCACAGGCGCCACAACCTGGCGAATCTCCAAGTCTTTGAGCAGGCACGCGATTGACTTTTTGGCAGTGCGGACAACGGAGTTGCATGTTTGGCTCCCGGATTCTGGAATATTAATATACTTAAATATATATTATTTGCTGGATCTGGTAAATGCTTTCTGAAGAGGTGGTGACGACTTGGGAAGCAGCGCAGAACAGAACTTTTTTCTTAAAAGCGGTTTCTATTGTCTTTCGGTCCGCCGGCAAGCGTTACGGCGATTGTCCTGACCTTGCTGGCACGATCTGGATTTTTCTGAGGGGCTCGAATTGCCATCCACTGTTTTGCAGATGCGGACTTTTCTCATACTGCTTGTGACCGTTTCAGCGGCTTTTCTATGGCTGCTCATGCCATTTGCGGGTGCAGTGTTTTGGGCGGTTGTACTGGCGATTCTGTTTATTCCATTGCAGCGTCGACTGATTCATGTCATGCCGCAGTGGCCCAACCTGGCGGCTTTGCTGACCGTGTTGGCCGCGATCGTTATTGTTCTGATGCCGGTAGGTTTCGTTGGCCAGTCTGTCGTCTCCGAGCTTGTTCATCTCTATCGGCAGGTGCAGGAGGGAAACTTCAGGGCAGGTGATGTCTATGAGAACATTCTTGCCGCGATTCCGCCCAGTCTGATGCCATGGCTCGATCGTTTCGGGCTCGAGGATGTCGAGTCCGTCAAGGCTTATATTTCGCAGTTTGCAAGTGAAGCCGTCAAACTGGTCGGTAACCAGGCCTTGAATCTCGGACAGAACACTTTTATGTTTGTCGTCGAGTTGGCCATCATGCTTTATTTGCAATTTTTTCTGCTGAGGGACGGCGCCAGGCTGTCCTTGCTGATCTCCGATGCCGTGCCATTGGCGGGTGAACATAAAACCCGCTTCATCAGCAAGTTTGCAACCGTCGTCAGAGCCACCATCAAGGGCAATCTGGTGGTTGCGATTTGTCAGGGTGCTCTGGGGGGGCTTATTTTCTGGATACTGGGCATCGGTTCAGCGACGCTCTGGGGAACGGTGATGGCCGTGCTGTCTTTGCTGCCTGCCGTCGGTGCCGGACTGGTGTGGGGTCCGGTCGCGATCTACTTCCTGGCCACGGGTGATATTGCCAAGGGATCGATTCTGGGGCTCTATGGTGTGCTGGTCATTGGTCTTGTCGACAATGTGCTGCGCCCGATTCTGGTTGGCAAGGACACCCGGTTGCCCGACTATCTCGTGCTTTTGTCGACTCTCGGTGGATTGAGTCTCTTCGGCCTCAGCGGCTTTATCGCCGGCCCCTTGGTCGCAGTGCTGTTTCTGGTTGCGTGGGATATGTTCCGTGTGATGAATGCGAAGAAAGAGGCTCTCGAGGACTAAAGTCCTGACGAGGTTGCACGGGCTGTCGAGCCAGCCCGTGCTCTGATCTCAAGCCAGTATCTTGTGTTGACGGAAAATTCCGGAGTCAGTGAAGCAACAGGTCGCTGGCCTGATTCATGATCTTATCGTCTTCGCATAAGAAAACCACGATGTCGTCGGCGTTCATGACCTCAAGAACATCGTACATGCTGTGCAACAGGCTTTCGTCTTCGTGACCTAAAGCACCGACATGCACCGGCAGTTCGCGCTCGAACACGCTTCGTGGCACCAGATAGCTCAATGCATTCGGATCGGCAGGTCCCACCACCAAAATGACAGTCAGATTCGCCGGTGGCTCGCCATCAAACCCCTCGGTTTGTGTCAGACGCACCTCGAGCAGGTGTTCGGGCAGACCTTCTATAAAGGTTGATGTAAAACCGTCAATCATCCTGGGTTCATCCTGAAACTTTTCAGCTATCAAGCAGTTTAGCAGTCAAAGCGCGAGGTCCGGGCACGACATTTTTCTCGATGGACAGCGAGAAACCCGAACACTTTCGCGGGCAATCTACTTCAGTCACGTTGCTCGCCAAGCACTTCCATGATCGCTTGCAGCATCTGATTGAGCTCCGATGTCATGAGTGTGAAGTCCGCGTCGAGTTTTTCATGTTGTGAAAGCTCGCCATCCGCCTTGGCACGCTCTTCGAGGATATCGAGTGCATTGATACGCTTGAAATCGGCCGTCTCGGTCAGAACAAAGCTGATGCGGTCTTGCCATGTCAGTGCGAGCCTGGTGCACTGGTAGCCACTTTCGACATGTTTACGGATGGTTTCAGCCGCCACCGCGTGCTTCGCATAGCGAATCACGCCCGCGCTGTCTCCACCGGACTGCCACTGGCTGTCAAGATCAATCGTAAATCCCTCAGGCGCTTCGCCCTGAATCAGCCACTGGGTCATCAAGTTGGCTGTTGACTGGTTCAGGCGTAACGGCTCAACGGGGTAGGGGTAGAGTGACTTTCCCAGTGCAGACAGCACTTCCTCGGTCTGGGAGGTGGCTGCTGCGTCGAGGACTAGCCATTGGTTGACGGGGTCGATCCACAGGCGGATATCTCTTGCGATGCTGAATGCGCGTGGCATGAGCGACTCTGTCACCATTTCTTTGAGGTCCCGCATCTGTTTGCGACCAGGACGATAGCCCTGTTCGGCCTCAATGATCAGGGCGCGAGCTTTGACTTCCTGATTGATGACCGCCGCCGGGAGCAGTTTTTTCTCGATCCGAAGCGCCATCAGCACTTGACCTGCGACCGTTACGGCAAGCCGGTCATCGTTTTCACGCGGCGCAACCCATCCTTGCGAAATGCCGGCCAGGTCGCTCGCAGGGGCGAACCGATGAGCCGCGAGTGCCTGCTCGATTTCGTCCCAGTGTTTTGCCCAGTGAGCGGAGAGTCTGAAGACTTTGAGATTCTTGAACCACATATTGCTTGCACCCAAGGAAAAAGGTCTCAAGTGTAGTGCAAGCGGTCAGTGGCTCCAACATGTCGTGTCCGTGCTCGATCCATGGGCAGCTTCCCCAAGGGATCAGAGGCAGACTGGCGGTTGGGTCATTCCTTCGAAACAGGTGTGAATCAGCAGTTCGACGATGTCGTCATCACTGAATGCTCCGCCGGTCTTCAGAAAGTCGGCGACCG
This sequence comes from uncultured Orrella sp., assembly GCA_964491995.1. Classification (GTDB taxonomy): domain Bacteria; phylum Pseudomonadota; class Gammaproteobacteria; order Burkholderiales; family Burkholderiaceae_B; genus Algicoccus. The sequence goes on along the minus strand of CAZBIN010000008.1, from coordinate 22,702 downwards.
GATCGCAGGACCGGGCGTAGATGGTGTAGAGGATCACCTCAGCTGGCAATGATGCCGACAGTTCGCCTTTCTCTTGTGCCTGGCTGATCCACAGGCCCAGCAACTCTGTCAGATGGCTCAGGTGCTCAACATAGGGTTGATGTTCGAGCAGGGTTTGCTGAATGCTGGATCGGGTCGATGGCAGCGAAGGCATGGTACCGCTTAGATGGATTCTGATCGCCCAGCGGACAATCGCCTTAAGTTTGTCGATGGCGTCCATGTGCGCTGGCAGGCTTTGGGCCACTCCTAATGCCTGCTCCAGAAAGCGAGTCATGGAGGCTGCCGCCAGTGCTTCCTTGGATGCGAAGTGTTTGTAGAGACTGGCTTTTGCAATTCCGACCTCGGCCGCCACCTCATCCATCGTCATGAGATCGAATCCCTTTTGAGCCAGCATGCGATTGACGGTATCGAGAATCGCATCCTCTCGGAACTTGAGTTGCTGGGCTTTGAAGGAAGCCTTCTTCTTTGCTGCGGTGGCTGGCATGGCGCAGTTCTGCCTCTTGAAAAAAACATATCTGTACACAAAAAACTTGTGCACAACAAAAAAATGGTATCTAATCGGTTCAATAAAAAACTGAATAGTATTAATTTGAACTGTTTAGTTCAAATTTTGATTCAACAGGTTTTTTTAGCGTTTTCAGTTTCTTTGTGCGATACGCATCAGTCATCTTGCTACCTATGAGTCAAACCTTGATTATGCCCGTAACAACCCGTTTTGACGATCCTCTGGGCAATCCGGCGTTACACCGGCTACCGGAGCATGTTCTGTCCAGTGCGACTGCGAGGCAGAGCGGGAATCCTCCCTGGACGCTAAGCGGCAGTGGTGTTTTTAGCTGGAGCGTGTTCCGGCTTTACACCGCCAGCCTGTTTGTGCAGGGGGCGGTGGATTCCGGACATCCGTATGCTCTGATGCTTTCCTATCTGCGGCGTGTTGCTGCGGTGCAGATCGCGGATGTTTCGGTGCAGCAGATGCAGCGTCTGGGATTTGGCACTCCCGAGCAGTTGTCAACATGGCGAGCACAACTCCTGGGTTTTTTGCCGGATGTGGTTCTGGGAGATCGTCTGGTCGGTCTTTTCGTACCTGGACACAGGGTCGAGTTCTTTGACGCCAATGGAAAGATCGGATCAATCGACGATCCCGTGTTCGTTGACGGGTTTGCTGCGATCTGGCTTGATCCCAGAACGGAGGGCCAGGGCTTGCGCCGCGCGCTGCTCGGGCTTGCGCCATGAGTTTTGTTAAGCCAGGTGGCGTTGTGACCTCAGCCCGACCTGGCGTACCGGCGCCAGGAAGCCGTATTGCGGTCGTGGGCGCAGGCATCGCCGGGCTGTCGAGTGCATGGCTGCTCTCTGAGCGTTACCAGGTGACGTTGTTTGAGTCTGGCGATTATTTCGGGGGGCACTCCAATACGGTCGATGTCACCCTGGAAGGGTGCACCTATCCGGTTGACACCGGGTTCCTGGTTCACAATGACCTGACTTATCCGAACCTCATTGCCTTGTTCGAGCACCTCGGTGTGCCCGTTCACCAGAGTGACATGTCGTTTGGTGTCTCGATCCAGTCTCCGGACATCGAATGGGCTGGTACGAACCTGTCGACAGTCTTTGCCCAGAAGCGGTTGCTGCTCAGCCCACGGTTTCTAGGGATGTTGACCCAGATCCTGCGATTTAACCGCAATGCCGAGCGCTACCTGGAGCAAAGCATCAATGATCCGATGACCCTTGGAGAGCTCTTGCAGCGACATGGCTACGGTCAGAGTATGCAGCACTGGTATTTGCTGCCCATGGCAGCGGCGATCTGGTCGTCCTCAATCAAGGACATCCTTCGGTTTCCGGCTGCGACTTTCTTGCGGTTTTGTCTGAACCACCGGTTGCTTCAAGTCGAGGGGCGTCCGCAGTGGAGAACAGTGCTCGGAGGGTCGAGAGAGTATGTCAAGGCAATGCTGGAGAGCATTGCTGACGCTCGGCTCAATAGTCCGGTGCACCAGATCAGACGCTCGGGTGGCAAAGTGCACATCCAGACAGCGTCTTCGCAGGAGATGTTTGACGCCGTGATTCTGGCGTGTCACGCGCCAACCAGTGCGCAGATCCTGGATCTGTCCCAGCAGGAGCAAGAGATTCTGGGCGCCGTTCGTTATCAGCACAACGAGGCAGTGCTGCATACCGATCAGAACTTGTTGCCACGCAGGCGCGCGGTCTGGTCGGCATGGAACTACATGTCGACGTCCGGACAGGGTCTGGAGCGAGCAGTTTCAGTCAGTTATCTGATCAATCGTCTGCAGCCTGTCCCATTCGAGACGCCGGTGATCGTCTCATTGAACAGCCATATTTCGATTGACGAGCAAAAGGTGATACAGCGCTTCTCTTATGAGCATCCCGTCATGGACCAGGCTGCCATTGATGCCCAACAGCGCCTTCACACCATACAGGGTGTCAACCAGGTCTGGTTCTGTGGTGCGTGGTGCGGATATGGATTTCATGAGGATGGATTGAAGTCCGCGATCAATGTAGCGGCGGATTTCGGGATCAAGCCACCTTGGCAAGGTGACGCAGCATGACTTGCGATCATCTGATCCGACTGGGCCAGGCCGTGGTGATGCATCGTCGGGAGCGGCCTTTCGTGCACGAGTTTGTCTACCGAGTGTTTTGCATACAGTTGCGCGTTGACCGACTTGATGACGTGAAAGCGGCCCAGTCATGGTTGTTTGGCGTCGATCGAAGGCGACTGGTGAGCTTCATGAGTGTGGATCACGGTGACCGTAGCAACTCGAGCCTGATGACATGGCTGGCGTCCACGCTGGCCCAGGCAGGCGTCGAACATCCGGGCGGTGCGACTTGGCTGCAGTGTTTTCCCCGGATTTTTGGTTATGTCTTCAATCCGGTCAGTTTTTGGTTATTGCACGATCCTCAAGGGCAGCTACGAGTGATTCTGGCGGAGGTTAACAACACCTTTGGTCAGCGACATCAGTATGTTTTGAGTGCTGTGGATGGTCGGCCGATCGAGTCTGAGCATGTACTGATGTGTCGCAAGATGTTCCATGTATCCCCCTTTTGCGAGGTTACGGGTCACTACCAATTCCGCTACCGGGGCCAGATCAACGGACCACTGAATAAAAACACGAGTCAAAGGATGGCAATTGATTTCTTTGATGATCCAGAGATTGCTGTGCCCCTGTTGCGTACGGTGATGACGGTCAGACCTCAGGGGTGGAGTACCCGGGCGATTCTGGCTGCGCTAGCACGCATGCCGCTGATGACATTTGGTGTGATGGTGCGCATCCACTGGCACGCCCTGAAGCTCTGGCGCAAAGGTGCTTCTTTTTATCGGTTGCCGCCCCGACCAGCAAGTGAAGTCAGTGCAGGCCACACCAATACACCCAAATGAATCTTTCCTATTGCGACACCGCTATCTGAAGTCCCCATGACGACAATCCCGAGGTCAGGAACATGAATGTCAATGAATACTCGATCAACACGCTTTCGGTGCGATCATTGCCGTGGGCAGCACGTACGTTCGTCTCTCTGCTGTCGCGTCTGACGCAGGGTTCGATCACGTTGATTGATCCGCAAGGGCGCTACCTTCTTGTGGGCGAGCAGGGTGCAACGCCTCACGCTCAACTCAAGATACGAGACTGGCGTGCCGCTTCCTTGATCCTGCGTCAGGCCGATGTCGGGTTTGCGCAAGCCCTGCAGCGTCACTGGGTCGATTGCCCTGATATGGTGTCATTGTTCAGGCTGGCGCTGCGCAACGAGCATGCAGTCAATGTTGTGCGGGGTCGCTGGTGGGCGTTTCTCGCCCGTCAGCTTTTGCACTGGGTTTTTCGGGACAACAGTCGCCGGGGCAGTCGTCGCAATATTCTGGCTCACTATGACCTGGGCAACGACTTCTACAGGCTCTGGCTTGATCAGTCCATGAGCTATTCGGCTGCGTTGTTTGATGGAAACTCCGAGCGCAGTCTCGGTGACGCTCAGGCAGCCAAGTACGACAGAATGCTTGACCAGCTTGACATCAAACCCGGCCAGCGCCTGTTGGAAATCGGCTGTGGCTGGGGGGAGCTGGCGATTCGTGCCGCTCGTCGCGGCTTGCAGGTCACCGGTATCACGCTGTCTGATGCGCAGCTGGCATGGGCGAAAGAGCGAGTGCAGCGCGAAGGGCTGGAAGATCGGATTGACCTCTCAATCTGTGATTACCGTGACATTCACGGTCCGTTTGATCACATTGTCTCAATCGAGATGTTTGAGGCAGTCGGGCTGCGACACTGGTCCGGGTATTTTTCTGTGCTCAGGCAGTGCCTCAAGCCTGGGGGGCGGGCGGTCATCCAGACCATTGATATCGCGGATGAACATTTCGAGGCTTATGTTCGAGGGACGGACTTTATCCAGCAATTCATCTTTCCTGGCGGCATGCTTCCGAGTCCCTCGAAGTTCGAGGCGCTGGCAAGGCAAGCGAGCTTGCAAGTTGCAGATCAGTTCAGCTTCGGGCTGGATTATGCCGAGACGCTGGCTTGCTGGGCTCATGAGTTTGACAGGCGGCACGATGAGGTGCAGGCGCTCGGATTTGATGAAACGTTCATCCGGATGTGGCGTATGTACCTTGCTTACTGTGAAGCGGGCTTTCGCGAGCGCCGCACCGACGTCAAGCAGTGGGTCCTCGTGAGGCCTTGAACAGCATTCTTCGAGGGAGCAGGCAATGAATTACACGATCCTTCATCAAAGCCAGGTGATTGCTGTCGCAGTTGCGGTCGGTTTGCTGACCACAACGCTGCCAGCCGGGGCAACACGATCAGAATCCGGTCAGCCTGGTAGCGCTCAGACTTCCAGTCCAGCGCGTACGGCACAGGTTCCAGGCGCTTACTGGAGAGCGCTGGTTCCCGATGCGATCGAAGTTGGACAGGGGCAGTTTCGTCGATTCGGATTCTTGATCTATGAAGCAAGCTTGTGGGCACCGGATGCGGTCTATCGTGCGGACGGTCCGTTTGCGTTGCGGCTGCGCTATGCGCGTGCCATCACGCGTGATCAGATTGTCGATGCTTCACTGGACCAGATGCGTGCAATCGGGATTGATGTTAATGCGCATCCGGGCTGGAGATCGCAGCTTGAGTCCGCACTGTCAGGCGTTCAGGCCGGTGATACGCTCACAGGGATACATCAGCCAGGGCAAGGGGCCGTGATTTTCAAGGAAGGCGAGCGCCTGGGTCAATTGGACCGCGCGCTCGCTGAGGCCTTCTTTTCGATCTGGCTTGACCGCAGTACCACCGAGCCGGCGCTTCGCTCCGCCTTGCTGGGTCTGGACCAGAGTCGCTAGGCAATGGCTCTTTGCGGCGATGACTCAGCCATTATGAGACGCTCGGGCGTGCTGTCTCAGGGACCTCTGGCTGCGTACAGTGTTCTGTCTTTTGCGCTGGCCATGGCGATGTTGCCGATTTACATGATCGCACCCAAGTACTACAGCGACACGCTTGGGCTGGATCTGGGTGTGCTAGGTCTGGCATTGTTTGCAGTTCGCTTGGTCGACACGGTGCAGGATCCTCTGATTGGCCGTCTGGTGGACGGGTTGGCGCGCTGGCGGGCCGGATGGACGATCTTGATGGTCTCTGGTGCGGTGTTGCTGGGGACGAGTTTTGTGCTGCTGTTCGACGTTCCGGCAGGACTTGATCAGTCTGATGTGCTGGTCTGGATGGTGGCTTGCCTGGTTCTGGTGTACACCGCTCACAGTCTGATGAATGTCTGTTATCTGACCTGGGGGGCAAGGCTGACCGATGATCTGGCGGGTCGTGCCAGAGTCACTGCCTGGCGTGAGGCGAGCGGGGTCCTTGGCGTTGTTGTCGCGTCCGTACTGCCGGCTCTCTGGGTGACGCAATCAGGTGCCGAGCAAGCGTATACGAGATTCTCCTGGGTATTTGTTGCCGTGCTTGGTGTGACACTCGTCATCACGTTGACAGGCACCTCAAGGCCGATCGTGTCCCCGCCTCAGCGTGGCGTGGCGGGACATCGGGCATCCTCTTGGCGCACCGCGTTCGGGCGTGCGGCAGCGGGTCCGGACCGAAGGCTCTGGCGCCTATATGGCTTTTATCTTTTCAACGCAACGGCAACTGCCATACCGGCAACGCTGATTCTTTTTTACGTCGAGGATGTGCTTGAACAACCTGAAAGGACCGGTCTGTTCCTGGGTGCATATTTTCTGGCAGGTCTGGGAACACTGGCGTTCTGGGTCAGGCTGTCAGACCGGTTGGGCAAGGCGCATGCCTGGGCAGCCGGTTCGCTGGTGGCTGGTACGGGATTGATGCTGGCGGCATTCCTGGGCGAGGGCGATGCCGGGCTCTATCTGCTGGTCTGCATTCTTACCGGATCTGCACTCGGTGCTGACCTCGCACTACCGCCTGCGATGCTCGCGGATGCGATCTCGCCAGACCAGCGTTCCAACACGGGTCTTTACTTTGGTGTCTGGGCACTCACGGCCAAGTTTGCGCTTGCCATTGCAGCAGGTGCAAGTCTGCCACTTCTGGGGGCGCTGGACTATGTGCCGGGAGACCCATCAACGGCAGGAGCGCTTGCCTACCTTTATGCCCTCCTGCCGCTTTTCTTCAAAGTGATCGCAGCGGGCTTCATTGGTCGATCCATTCTCAACCCCTCTCGTTCTGTCATGGAGGCATGAAACATGAAACTCAAGTCCTTGTTAGCAGCGACCAGCGCAGCTTTTTTGACTGCCTGCGGCAGTGTTGATGTGGAACAGTATGCCAATGATGAGCCCCGACTGGTGCTGTCGGAGTTCTTTAATGGCGAAATGGATGCCTGGGGTATCTTCCAGAAACGCAATGGTGAGCTCGCCAGACGGTTTCATGTTGAAATCATTGGGACATGGAAAAGTCCGACTGAAGGGCAGTTAGATGAATATTTCACCTACGCGGATGGTGAGAAATCAAGAAGAGTCTGGACGCTGAAACAGCAGCCAGATGGCTCCTGGCAGGGCACGGCTGATGATGTTGAGGGCGTGGCTGTGGGCAGGGTTGCTGGCAATGCTTTTCACTGGAAGTATGTCCTGAAACTGCCCGTCGATGGCAAGGTCTACAACGTCGACTTTGATGACTGGATGTGGCTCATGGATGGCAACACCATGATGAACCGGTCGGTCATGTCCAAGTACGGATTCAGACTCGGCGAGGTGTCCTTACTGTTTCGCAAGCGAGGGCCCGCTTCGTGAAAATATGGCGCAAACTGAACCCACCGGTGCATGACTGGACCGATCGCAAAGTGTGGATTATCGGTGCATCAAGCGGGATCGGCGCGGCGCTGGCTGTTTCGCTGCTTTCGCTGGGGGCGCACGTCGTCTTGTCTGCGAGAAGAAGAGAACAACTCGAGGCGGTTGCCCAGGGACATCCGCGTGCACATGTTTTGCCGTTTGATGTGACGCAGGAGCATGTGTGGGATGACGTGATGGAGGGGGTTGGGCAGGTGCTGGGTTCGATCGATCTGGTTGTGTTCGGTGCCGCCCGTTACGACCCCCAGCATGTCTGGAATCTCGATATGACGAGTGTGCGCGAAAGCTACAACCTGAATGTGGTTTGCGCATATCTGGCGGCGTCAAAGATCGCGCCGCGTCTGATGGCTCAGGGGCACGGAGCGATCGCCATGATTGGTAGTATTTCAGCGTACACCGGTCTGCCCAGAGCAATCGTCTATGGGGCCACCAAGGCAGCGCTGCAGAATCTGGCGGAAACGATGTATCTTGAGCTGGCGCCCAAAGGCGTGGCGGTTTACCTGGTTTCTCCAGGCTTTGTGGAGACGCCAATGACCCAGGGGAATGATTTTGAGATGCCCGGACTGATGACCCCGGAGCAGGCTGCTCTGGCTATTTTGCAAGGCATGGCCAAAGGCAGGTTTGAAATCAGATTTCCGCGGGGCTTCGCAAATGTGTTGCGTGTGATCAGTCAGCTGCCTTATCGGCTCAGGTTTGCCATTTTGAATCGTGCAACCGGCCTCTAGTTTGCAGGATCAGATGCAATCTCTGAGTATCAGGAGGGTTCTTTTTGACTATCGCTTCGCCCAAAGGCAGACTCTCGCAGGTATCGGGGTCCACGCGTCGTATCGTCGACTGGTTTGAGTCCCTGCAGCCTGGCACGCTTGCTACGATTGACGCTATATACGCATCCAATGCCAGCTTCCGCGACCCATTTAACGATGTGTGCGGCGTGGTGGCCATACGCACGATTTATGCGCATATGTTTGAGACTCTGGAGCAACCCCGGTTTGAAGTGACCGAGATCGTTGAGCAGGGTCATAAAATTTGCCTGGTCTGGCTGTTTCGTTTCGGCTGGCGTTCGAAGTTATTCGAGATTGAAGGCTCCACGCTCTTTGATCTCGATGCTGATGGCCGAATCGTACGACATCGGGATTACTGGGACGTGGCGCAAGGGATTTATGAGCATCTGCCGATGCTAGGCGTCATTCTCAGATCTTTGCGAAGGCGCATGGCCACTCCATCCCGTGAGCCTGCTCACTGAGTAGTTTGACATGACAGCCTCTGCTAAGGAGGCGGGTCGACTAGAGCTGGATAGCTTGCCTTTCGGCAGCCATTGTGTCGATTTGCATGAGTATCAGCTGAAAAGACAGAAAATCACTTCCAACAGTTTGTGTGCCAGCTGTCAGCAAAACATCAATTGCAGCGCGAATCGGCACAGCAGCCTGAGCCAGATCACCTGTTTCCAGAGGGACAATGGCTTGACGCAAGTGCGTCCAGGCTTCCTTTTTTGGTTTTACGTAAGGTGCCATCATCAGAGTGTCGTTGTCCCCACTGATGACCTCGTTAAGGTCTTGCATGGCGCCAGCAAAGTCATTGAGAATCATGCGTGCGATTGCACGCTCGCCCTTGCCGCCGTCTAGGCGTAAGGCTGACATGGATCCGGACCCTGCCAGCTTGAGGGCGCTCGCAAAGTCAGCTTCACTGCCGTCTGCATTACCTTCGATTGCCTTGGCCATGCCGCGCAATGCATAGCCGATGTCAGGAGGAAAGTAGCTCGAGTCTGCTTCGATGATGGCTTGTGCATCAGCAATGGCGCTTTGCGCGTCTCCACCGAGGAGACGTAAACGGCCTCGCCATTGATGAATGACCAAAGTCCCCGTCTCGCCGAAAAGAAAAGTGCCAGGACCGTTTTGTAAGCTCTGATTCGCGATCTCTTCAGCCGCGATGTAATTGCCCTGGCTGGCTTGCTCAGCAATTGTCGACACATCATCGGTCCAGTCAGCCCGTGCGGGTTGCGACCACATTGCGCCGCCTAGCAGAATGCCGGCCAGGCCAAGTACCAGCCACTGGATGCGTGCAAGCTTTAACATGGTCGATTGAGCCACTTGATCATGCTCCATGGAAGTTAGCCGCAATTCATCACCAGCCCGACTGGCTGTATTCTGGTAAACGGTCCATTGATCGTCTTTCCGTTGGCACAAGTAAAGACCCCGTTGCCATCAATCAGGTTGTTTCGGAATTCACCTTCATAGCGGTCGCCGTTCTTGAATTGGTAAACACCTTTCCCATTGAGTTGTCCGGCACGGAATTCGCCGACATAAACGTCGCCATTGCTGTAGGTGCGTTTGGCTTGGTATGTGCCCGTGGGCAGGCCTGGTCTGGCAGGCTCACTGGCCACCGGGGCGACTGGCGCAGTGCTGACCCCGGCAGCCTTTGAACTGGGCGCTGGGCTCGCGGGCGGCGTGTAACCCGATAGTGGGTATAACTTGATGTCGATACGACTGGGTAGCGTGTAGTAGGCTGCAATCGTTTTGGTACCCACAGGAGCGTTATAAATCATTGAGTAAGACTCGACTACCCGTGTCAACACCTGATCAACAGGTGGGTTGTAAGTGCCAAGATTGACGTGCTTGACTTCATGACCGGGCAACCTTGCCTCGATTCGCCACGGTTCAGCGCTACGAAAGCCGGGAGGTGCGGGCACAGAAAGCGGGCTGACTCCTACGTAGTTGTCCTGGATCGAAATATCTGCGCCAGCGGGAATGGTGTTGATGGTGATGACGGCAGGCGCCTGAGGCTGCACGCTCCCGCCATCGGGTCCAACGGCACAGCCTGCGATAAGTACGGGTATTACGAGGGCTAGAACGGACATTCGCCGCCCGGGGAGTTTGACTGTGTATGAGAGCACTCGCATCAAGCTTGTCATAAGAATCTCCCGCTAAAACACAAAACTGCACGGACTGTACATCAGCCACATCATAAAGATTGTATTCCTGACTCGGGGTTGATTTGTCGAGGATTGTAAGAATGGGCATTCCGATTCCTCGTGGAGCCCATTTTGTCCCAGACTCCGCTGTCTTGAACAGAATCGGTCTGTGGTGAGTATCGTGAAGGTAAAAAAAAGCCTCTCCTTTTCAGGAGAGGCTAAAAAGCCGGTAGGGTGCAGCAGTCCCATCCGGCGGGGGACCAGTAAAAAAGCATTTGAATGGTGCAACAGACGCAGGTCTGGCAAATCACATTCAATGCTAGACGCTAAAAACACGCGCTAAATCAACAGCAAAAACACTATCACAGCAGCCAATGACTGCCTTGAAGGCAGGGATCTGACATAAAGTATTTTATAAGCATGCCTTCCAAACAACAAAACACTCGCATTCAATCATAAGCCACAAACCTGACAGATAACTGACGGCTAAGAAAGTCTGATGTCATGGGCGACCTATCAGCTGTTCTGACATATTCCATAACTTGCCACATGGTTACGTTGCTGCATATTTGCACCTGATGCAAGTCATTCCGCTAACAATCTGTCAAACGTGATGGTGAATTGGGCTCCGGCAGGCAGTGAATTTGCTCTTGCGTGCTCGACTTTGATCTGTGCGTGGTGTCTCTGGGCAATTTCTTTGACAATTGCCAACCCAAGCCCACTGCCATGTGCCTCTGACCCAAGCACTCGGTAGAATCTGTCAAAAATGCGCTCCTGGTCGGATTGCGCAATGCCAGGACCGTTGTCTCGAACAATGAGTTCGACCCGCCTCGTTGTTGTGTTTACGCCAATGGTGACCTGTCCACCCGTCGGAACGTAGCGAAGGGCGTTGTCGACGAGGTTGTTGAGAGCTTCTGTCAGCAAAATGGGCTGCCCGAGGATCATCGCCGCTTCTTCAGGTCCTTCATAACCAAGATCAATCCCCGCCTCCAGCGCTGCAGGAACCCAGTCCTCGCACACTTGGCGGGCGAGGGCGACCAGATCGATGGGGCGCCGCTCAATACTGTCAGGATGTTCCGCGCTTGCCATCAACAGCAACTGATTGATCAGACGGGTTGCTCTGACGGTACTCACTACGATTTTTCTGAGGCTATGCTCGATTTCCTGGTTGGGTGCAGATTTCAGCGCGAGTTCCGCCTGTGTTCTGAGTCCTGCGAGCGGTGTTTTTAGCTGATGGGCGGCATCCGCCACAAAACGTCGCTGAGATTCAATATTGCCTGAGAGACGGGCCAGAAGATCATTCATTGCAACCACAAGTGGCGTGATTTCAAGCGGGGTGGATTTGTCGTCAATAGCAGACAGATCGTCGGGCCTGCGCGATCGGAGTCGCCGTTGCAGTGCATTGATCGGCGCCACGCCACGTGAAAGCCCAAACCAGACAAGAAGCACAGCCAGGGGTAGCACTAAAAACTGGGGAATGATCACGCCCTTGATGATGTTATTGGCCAGTGCTACCCGCCCGTCAGTGCTCTCAGCTGCGACAAGTAGTAACGTGGTGTCTGGTGCATCCGGTGAGCGCACCCAGGTGTAGGCGAGGCGCACTTTGTAACCACTGACCGACTCGTCACGATAAAAGATTTCCCCCGGTTGCCAGCTCTCCGGCATGCTGGGAGATGGCAACGCCTGTTCTCCGCTGATGATGTCGCCACCAACGAGTTGTGCTTTCCAGAATATTCCTTCGTTCTCACGCGTTCTCAGTGCAATGCGGGCCGGAGCGGTCAGGGTCAGTTCTGGGGGCTGCGCTGGCTCTGCCCAGACTATCTGGTGCTCCAGCAATTCGAGCGCACTGCTCAGCGTGCGGTCAAATGGAGCATTGGCAATATTTTGAGCCACCACGTAGGTGATGGCAACGCTCATTGGCCATAACAGAAACAGTGGGGCGAGCATCCAGTCCAGAATCTCGCCGAGCAAGGAGCGTCTGTGGATATGACTATCGGGTGGATCGCCCTCGTACTGTTCGAGCACTGACTGAACAGTGGATGGGTTCTTGGTCAGCGATGGACTGCTCTGCGTAGCAGTGTTTTCGTCTGTACCGATTGAGTTCTGAGCCAACCCCGGGGCCTTCAGATATGAGTCCTGGCCGCTGATGCCTCGCCAGCGTGATCATCGACGGCTCGCTGGAGGCAGTATCCCAGGCCACGGACGGTGGCGATTCTGGCCCCGCTTGGTTCAAGCTTTTTCCTGAGTCGATGCACGTAAACCTCCACAGCATTGGAGCTGACTTCTTCTCCCCATTGGCAAAGGTGGTCGACGATCTGGCTCTTGTTGACCATTCTTCCCGCTCTCAGAAGAAGTATCTCTAACAGACTGACCTCTCTGGCCGACAAATCGATTGGCTTGTCATCGACTGTTGCAATGCGTCCTACCTGGTCAAATATTAAACGCCCATGTCGCATCAGTGCCGTCCCTGCGCCTAGGCCACGTCGAGTCAGAGCGCG
>CAZBIN010000008.1:8970-9992 GCA_964491995.1 uncultured Orrella sp. | reverse complement strand
TGAGTGCAAACGGCTTGGCCATGTAGTCATCGGCGCCGAGATCCAGTCCCCTGACTCTTTGCTCGATTGAGTCGGCGGCTGTCAGAATCAGTACAGGCAGCATGGCGTTGTGTGAACGCAAACTTTGCAGAAGTTCAAGTCCGGACATGCGTGGCAATCCAAGGTCGAGTATCAGCAAGTCAAACTCTTGTGAACGCAGCGCTGTGTCGGCGGCAATCCCATCTCGTACAGAATCAACTGCATATCCAGCATGCCGCAGGGATTGAGTCAAAGCGTCTGCGAGCAGATTGTCGTCTTCAGCAATCAGTATTCTCATGGCGACTGTCCGCTGGCTTAGGTTGGTAACGATTCCATTCTGGCATAGTGATCAACGATTGCCTAGCAGAGCAATCCCGACAACCAGAGTGACATGGTGTTTGCACAGTATTGATTGCCAGTCGCCGTAAGGCCATGCCCTTCAGTCCGTGGGTACAGTCTGTGGAAATAGTGCTGGATATCAGGCGACAAGTTGCTCTTTGAACGCGATACGGTACGGATGCACAACTCTGGCATCGTGAATCGTGCGCGGCACTGCTTTGGAGCGCAGCAATGGGTCATAGGGGAATCGCGGTAACTAGCTGATACTTACCTATAAAGCCTGAAAACGGGGATTCACTTGTCATGCTGGATGAATGTACAGTATTATCGAGTGCAATAATGCTCGTATAGCATCGTCGCAGTAACGTCACGAAAACCGAAAAGATGGTCTCTCTTCGGCAGTGGATTGACTGGGTGAGCGCGTGAGTCAAAACGTGCTTGCACAATCGTTTATGTGTTGCTGCTTTTCCCGATTACCGATTACCTAGTGCATTCAAGGAATATTCATGGACGACAAATCCTCCAAGCCGACAGTTGGTTCCGAAAAGAGTAAGGCGCTCGCCGCCGCACTGTCTCAAATCGAAAAGCAGTTCGGCAAGGGCTCGGTCATGCGCTACGGTGACAACGAGGTCGAACACGACATTCAGGTTGTATCGACGGGTTCA
>CAZBIN010000008.1:3098-8931 GCA_964491995.1 uncultured Orrella sp. | reverse complement strand
CTACAGGTGATTGCCGAGATGCAAAAGATCGGCGGCACGTGCGCCTTTATTGATGCCGAGCATGCGCTTGATGTTCAGTATGCCTCTCGCCTGGGCGTGAATTTGACGGATCTTCTCATATCCCAGCCTGACACCGGTGAGCAGGCGCTCGAGATCACGGATGCGCTAGTGCGCTCCGGTTCGGTCGATCTGATCGTGATCGACTCGGTTGCCGCTCTTGTTCCGAAGGCTGAAATCGAAGGAGAGATGGGTGATTCGTTGCCTGGATTGCAGGCGAGATTGATGAGTCAGGCGCTGCGCAAGCTGACCGCCAGTATCAAGCGGACCAATTGCATGGTGATTTTTATCAATCAGATTCGCATGAAGATCGGCGTGATGTTTGGCAATCCGGAGACAACCACGGGTGGCAATGCCCTTAAATTTTATGCGTCGGTGCGTCTGGATATCCGTCGTATTGGTTCGATCAAGAAGGGCGACGAAGTGGTCGGCAACGAGACTCGGGTCAAGGTTGTAAAAAACAAGGTGGCTCCTCCTTTCAAGCAAGCGGAGTTCGACATCATGTATGGCGCTGGTATTTCGCGGCAAGGTGAGATTATTGATCTTGGTGTCCAGGCAGGCATCGTCGAGAAGGCCGGATCCTGGTTTAGTTACAACGGCAACCGCATCGGTCAAGGCAAGGATAACGTGCGCGAATACCTGCGCGAGCATCCCGAGATGGCGCTTGAGATCGAGAACCGGGTTCGCGAGAACTTCGGGGTCGTTGGCATGACCGCTGGCGTTACTGCAGGCCATGGCTCATCAAAACCGTCCGAAGAGTAACGTTCAGCCGGCAGACCCGGTGTCGCAAGGCGCAGATGACTCAAAAGCTGGCTCTGAGGGTGTTGGGCGGACAGGCGGTTCAGGCCCCGGGCTAAAAGCCAGAGCAGTACGTTTGCTCAGCCTGCGCGAGCACTCAAGAAAGGAACTCGCGCGAAAGCTCTCGGTTCAAGCACCTGATCAGGATAGGCTTGAGCAGGTGCTTGATGAACTCGAGCGCGAGGGCTGGCAGTCGGATCACCGGTTTGTGCAATCTTTCGAGCGCACGAATCTGGAACGCTATGGCAGTGTTCGAATCGCAATGGCAATGCGGGAGCGCGGCGTTGGTGAGGAACTGGTCAGGGAAAGTCTCGAACGTATGAAAGAGACAGAAACTGAACGGGCATGGACAGTCTGGAACAAGCGTTACGGACAGCAGGGGCTGCCAGCAGATCCCAAGGCGTACGCAAAGCATGCCCGGTTTCTTGCTGCTCGTGGTTTTTCGGGGGAAGTGGTCAGCAAGATTCTTTCTGGTCGGTTTGAGGGGCCAGAGCAAGACTGAGTGTTTTGTGGGGGTGGCCATCGGGGAAGTTGCCACCAGTCCAGGCGACCGAGGCTTGAACAACGGGTCGGCAGGATGACTTTGCTCGTGGGCACATCTGGCAGTGCCGCCATCCATGGTGTTTATGGTTTCGGTCTATCAGGTTTGCCCAGTACAGGGCATGGATAAACCGGGTGCATTGCAACGCAGCAAGATCGCGCTATACTTTCGGATCGCCTGAAGGTTTACTTAAAGTGCTATGCCATTACCTCCACCAGACTATGCTCGCTCGCCGATGCACAACCGGCTCATTAAGGCGCATTCCTTTGAAAGGGAAGATGGACTTTGGGATATTGATGCTGAGCTAATCGATACCAAGTCTTATGATTTTGATCGTCGCGACGGAAGCACCCGGTTCGCAGGCGAAGCGTTTCACCATATGCATATCCGCATCACCTTTGACAAGGCATTCAATGTCGTGGCTGCGATGGCAACTTATGATGCAGCACCCTATGGGGAGACCTGTACCTGTATCGCGACAGAATATGCAGATCTGGTCGGGATGAACCTTCTCAAGGGCTTTAGGCAAGCAGTCAAAACCCGGTATGCACGTGCGGCAGGGTGCTCCCATATGAGTGAGCTTGCCGGACTTTTGCCGACAGTTGCTTTGCAGACAAGGGCGAGTTTCAGGGCCAGTGAGCCGGCTCAACCAAAGGATCGCAAACCATTCCAGATCGATGGCTGCCATGCGCTCAGCCAGCATGGTCCCATTGTTCGCGAATTTCATCCCGAATGGTATGTTCCGCTCAAGACTGGCAGTGAAGCAGAGAAAGAAGGAAGTAGTTGATACGCTTGATGAGGCTGGTTTGGCATCCTGAAAAGGTGCTCATTCCGTTGGCGAATTGGCAATCAGTGAGTAGTTGCTATTCCAAGATTAACGACCGATAAACAGGTTTCCTATGAAAATCCACGAATATCAAGGCAAGGAATTGTTGCGCAAGTTTGGCGTGACGGTACCTCGAGGCATCCCGGCGTTTAGCGTTGAGGAGGCTGTTAGCGCGGCAGAACAGCTCGGCGGTCCGGTCTGGGTGGTTAAAGCTCAGATTCATGCTGGTGGCAGAGGCAAGGGTGGAGGCGTCAAACTCGCGCGTTCGATTCAAGAGGTTCGTCAGCTGGCCGGTGAAATTCTTGGAATGCAGCTGGTGACTCACCAGACAGGACCTGCGGGTCAGCTGGTCAAGCGTCTTCTGGTAGAGGAAGGTGCTGACATCAAGAAGGAGTACTACGTCGGTATCGTGACTGATCGGGGCACCCAGCGCGTTTGCGTCATGGCGTCTAGCGAAGGCGGGATGGATATTGAGGAAGTTGCCGAGAGCACGCCCGAGAAGATTCTCAAAACTTTTGTGGATCCTCTCACAGGGTTTAGTGAGCAAGAGTCTCGTGACCTGGCCCGTGGCATTGGTGTTCCTGAGGCATCCGTAGACAAAGCTGCCGCTGAGTTTCGCAAGCTTTACCAAGCCTACTGGGACACTGACGCATCACTGGCCGAGATCAATCCGCTGATTCTTACAGGAAGCGGCGACATTATTGCGCTAGATGCAAAATTCAACTTTGATACCAATGCGCTCTTTCGTCATCCTGAGATCGTGGCTTACCGCGACCTGGATGAAGAAGATCCAGCAGAGATTGAAGCCAGCAAGTTTGATCTGGCCTACATTCAGCTCGATGGCAACATCGGATGTCTGGTCAATGGCGCAGGTCTGGCTATGGCAACCATGGACACCATCAAATTGTTTGGTGGTGAGCCGGCCAACTTCCTGGACGTCGGTGGTAGCGCAACAGCCGAGAAGGTTACGGAAGCTTTCAAGATCATGCTCAAGAATGAGGATGTGCGTGCCATTCTGGTCAATATTTTTGGCGGAATCATGCGTTGTGATGTTATCGCCGAAGGCGTGATCACGGCGTGCAAGGCGGTCAGCCTTGATGTCCCGCTGGTGGTTCGCATGAAAGGAACCAATGAGGATCTGGGCAAGAAGATGCTGGCTGAGTCGGGTCTTCCCATTATCAGTGCTGACACCATGGCAGATGCTGCCAGTGCAGTCGTGGCAGCCGCCAAATAAACGCCGGGGATTTCAATATGTCGATTCTGATCAACAAGGACACCAAAGTCATCACACAAGGCATTACCGGCAAGACGGGGCAGTTTCACACCCGTATGTCGCGTGCCTATGCCAATGGTAAGGAAGCATTCGTTGCGGGCGTTAACCCGAAGAAAGCCGGCGAGGACTTTGAAGGTATTCCCATTTACGCCTCGGTTGCTCAAGCGAAAGATGCGACCGGTGCAAACGTATCAGTAATATACGTGCCGCCAGCTGGTGCGGCAGCAGCTATTCTGGAAGGTGTGGAGGCCGGGCTTGATCTGGTGATCTGCATTACCGAAGGAATTCCTGTTCGTGACATGCTGGAAGTCAAGAGCAAGATGGCGGCCATGAAGAGCAAGACTTTGTTGCTTGGCCCGAATTGCCCTGGGCTGATCACGCCAGACGAAATCAAGATTGGCATCATGCCTGGGCATATCCATCGCCGCGGCAAGGTTGGTATTGTCAGCCGCTCCGGGACACTCACGTATGAGGCCGTCGCTCAGGTCACTGAACTGGGGCTGGGTCAGTCAAGTGCTGTCGGGATCGGCGGTGATCCGATCAACGGTTTGAAGCACCTGGATGTTCTGAAGATGTTCAATGAAGATCCGGAAACAGAGGCTGTCATCATGATTGGTGAGATTGGCGGTCCGGATGAGGTCAACGCAGCATTGTGGGCCAAAGAGAACATGACCAAGCCGGTTGTTGGCTTTATCGCGGGTGTGACTGCACCTGCTGGCAAGCGGATGGGTCATGCGGGCGCGCTGATCTCAGGTGGTGCAGATACTGCAGATGCCAAGCTTGAGATTATGGAAGCTTGCGGTATCAAGACGACGCGCAACCCATCAGAGATGGGCAAGTTGCTCAAGTCCGTGCTCTAGACAGTCGCGGGTGCATGCCGTTGGTGATCAAGCTGGCATGCGCCCGGGTCGTTGGGGCAGCGTCAGCTTTGAGGGGTAATTTCGGCGACCGGACTATTCCGGTCGTTTGCTTTTGATGAGCCAGGCTGTGGTCTGGTTTCTTGCCCTGTGCGTCGGGCTCTGATACCCACTCCCAAAGATGCCTCCTTGTCGCTTCCTGCTCTAGCACGGGTGCTCCTACAAAACATCGCGCTAAAATACGTCAATAGCATGTCAGCTTGTGTTGAATCGACTGTCTGGACATATGGCTGATAACCAGTGGGCGGACGGTCGATGATGCTACCCTGTGTAAAAATTCTGTAGGTCGGTTTTTCGCAGGCGAATTCCGTCTGATGGGCGTCATCGACGACACTCGCGACATTTGACGACAACCCACAGGCGATAACTCACAGGAAATCGAATGACTGAACAACAAGCTCCACGCAGACCAGGTATGTCCATCCTGCAGCGTCTCGCGCTGCTGGCTGTGATCGGAATCGTCTTGACGATTGCTCTGAATTACCTGCGCTGACTGTGATAAATCCCACTTTTACACGCCCGCTCGTGATTGCCACGCGGGCCAGCCGACTTGCTGTCTGGCAGGCTGAATATGTGCGCGAATTGCTTGAGCAAGTCTGTCCGGGGGTTGAGATTACGCTTCTCAAGCTGAGCACTCGGGGTGATGAGATTCTTGACCGAAGCCTGCAAAAGGTGGGCGGTAAAGGTCTGTTCATCAAAGAGCTTGAGAACGCGTTAGCAGATGGCCGGGCCGATATTGCTGTGCACTCCCTCAAGGATGTGCCGGTGGTCATGCCGGAAGGGTTTTTGCTGGCATCTGTTTTGCCCAGAGCCGAATCCAGGGATGCCTGGGTATCGAATCACTATGCGTCGCTTGAGGAGTTGCCCACGAGAGGGGTTGTGGGAACTTCGAGCCTTCGACGAGAGGCTCAGATAAGGCGGATACGTCCAGACATCGTGGTCAAGCCGCTGCGAGGCAATCTTGATACCCGGCTTGGAAAGCTCGATGAGGGGCAGTTCGATGCCATTATTCTGGCTGCTGTGGGATTGCAGCGGCTATTGCTTGAAAGCCGTATCCGGACGATTCTGCCGATTGAGGTCTGTTTGCCTGCAGCGGGTCAAGGGGCGCTCGGGATCGAAGTGAGTGCGCATCGTCAGGATGTGATCGACCTGGTCAAGCGTCTTGAATGCGCTGAAAGTA
The DNA here is from genome assembly GCA_964491995.1 of uncultured Orrella sp. Taxonomy (GTDB): domain Bacteria; phylum Pseudomonadota; class Gammaproteobacteria; order Burkholderiales; family Burkholderiaceae_B; genus Algicoccus. The sequence goes on along the minus strand of CAZBIN010000008.1, from coordinate 3,339 downwards.
CGGCATGTGCCTTGGCCGAACGCGCAGTTTCAAGAGTCCTTGGCGGTTCATGCTCGGTTCCACTGGCAGCTCATGCCGTCATTGATCCTGCCGCATCAAGCGCATCGCAGATGGCTGGCTTGCTCACAATCAAGGCGCTTGTTGCCAGCGCTGACGGGCAACAGGTACTGGAGTCGAGCGCGTCGGGGCCTGTAGATCAAGCCAATGCGATCGGGGAAAGGGCGGCACAATCGCTACTGGA
>CAZBIN010000008.1:0-3088 GCA_964491995.1 uncultured Orrella sp. | reverse complement strand
TTTTGAAGGCACACCTTCAAGAGGACTGAGCGATCCCCTCCCTTGCCGAGTGCAGGGTGGCTCGCGAGATTCATGGGACTTGTTGCTTTGTCTGCGGGGTCATTCATGTCGAGGGAGGATCGTGCTTTTTGCCACGACTTGAGCAATTTTTTCCGGAGACTTGCGTATTGGATAACAGGTCTGCAGTTTTGCAATCGACACCTGGTTTCAGTCAGGTACCTGTGTTGCATAGGCTCCGGGGATTGCCATTGCGTGCTGTGCTAACCCGCCCGCAGGCCCGGCAATCCGATCTCGCGCACCATCTGCAGAGTTCTGGTTGGGAAACGCTTTGCATCCCTGCTCTGGAGTTGGCACCACTGACCGGGCAGCAGCTGACGTCGATGGATTTGCCGCAGGCTCATGACTGGATCATGTTTGTCAGTCGAACGGCGTGGCAGATGTACTGGCATCTGGCGGGCAGGCGATGGTCCCCAGCAACTCGCATCGCAGTGGTAGGCGTTGCGACAGCGCAGGCAATTCGCCGAGATCTGGGTTCAGCTGAGACTGAAATTCTGACGCCAGTGCCGCCTGGGCGACAGGATTCGGAGGCCTTGTGGGAACTGCTTCGGCCGCGGTTGCATCCCAGTGCCAGCGTTCTCATCGTCGCTGGGCGTGATGGCCGTACCTGGCTGCGCGACAAGTTGCGCGACCAGGGTGTTGGTGCACGCGTGTTGGCGGTCTATGAAAGGCATCCTGCGAGGCTTGATGGGGATGTTGTCGATTCACTCAACAACTGGTTCAGGCAGTCGCCGCCAGGTCATGGCGGTGTATGGCTCATGACCAGCCAGCACGGGATTCAGGCATTGCAGCAGACGCTGAGTCAGCAGGGTCTGCTCAAGCGGCTGTCACCCGCAGCCGTTCTTGTCACCCATCCCCGGCTGGAGTCCGGGGCGAGGGGGTTTCTAGACCAAAGTGGTGCCCCTGAAAATACGCCAGTGCTGATTGCAGCACCCGATCCGGAGAGCCTGATGCGTGCGTTTGATATGATCAAAAGCGCCATGCGTTTGAAACATGCGCCGTGATGCCGGTTTTCTCGAGTGTTGCATGGAGGGTGCGGTGGTTGGTACAGGATTTTGGCGATTTTGCGACTAACAGATTTTTAACTGATTCGGACCTGCCGAGTGCGATCCAGACAGGATTTAATGACTGTTCTCGGATACGATTCAGGTTATGAGTCACCTGCAAAGGTCTACAATCAAGCCCATGACAGCTGATAACGATAAAACCAAGCCTTCATCACCCGCCGCCAATCAGACTCAGGAGCCGGGAGATGAATTGCGCACACCAAAATCTTCCAGTCCTTCGGGTTCTGGCCCGGACAAGCCAAAAATGCCGGGGTCATCCTCAGGCGCTGCACGCGCTTCGGACGCTGCAGCGACATCGGGTGCTACGACGCGCGATGCAGTGTCCAAGCCAGTCCCGGGCTCGAGTGTGAAGTCGGGCGCCAAGTCACCTGCGCTACCGTCGTCAGTCCGGCTGTCTTCGGCAGTCTGGGTGCTGCTTGCTGCGCTGGTTCTGATTGGCTTTCTGAGTCTTGCCCTGTGGTGGCAGCACCAGCGGTTCGAGTCCGTCGCGATGGAGGTGGCAAGTCGTCTCCAGTCCAGCGATGAACGTGTTGCCCGCTTGCAGCAAGACACCCAAAGAGCCTTGTCGATGGTCAAGTCGCAATCTGATACGGTTTCACAGCTGCAGAGAGATGTGCGTAGCATGCGTAGTGAGATGACCGCGATTGATCAGGCTTTTCAGTCTCTGAATCGGGGGCTTGACGATAGAATCCTGATCAATGATGTGAGGCGCTTGTTGAGCATGGCCGAGCAGCAACTCATGTTGATGGGCAATGTCAAGACGGCGATCTCGATTCTTGAAGCAGCCCAGAACATGTTGCAGGCACAGTTGGATTCAGACCGGTTTGCGCCTTTGCTCAAGGCCATTGGTACCGATCTCGAAAGATTGAGAGCAGCACCTGAAATCAATGTCACGGCTCTGTCTGCCAAGCTGGATCGACTCGTGACACTGATCAGCAAAGCGCCGCTGGTGGTGCCTGATCGGGTCGTGCCTCGGTTGACCCCCATGCATCCCGTTCAGACAGGTGCTGCGTCTGACCCGACTTCCCAGACCAGCAGTGTCGAGGCACCAGTCACTTCAGACCGTGTCTGGTGGCAAAACTGGATTGAACGTGGTCAGCAGAGCTTGCAGTCAGTGGCGCAGGTGTTCTCGAGAGAGTTTTCAGATCTGATGCAGGTGCGTCGCGCAGAGGATCCGAGGGCGCTTCTGTTGTCCGATGAACAGGCAATGGTGGTGCGGGGCAACGTGAGGTCCATGCTGCTGAGCGCTCAACTTGCTTTGTTGAGTCACCAGAATTCGATCTGGACTGCGGAGTTGACTGAAGTGGCTTCCTTGCTTGATACACACTATGACGCTCAGAATGTGGATACACGGGCGGCCGTCAGACTGGTGGCGGAATTGCTGGCCTCGCCGGTGTCAGTTGAAGTCGGGTCAATCACCGAAAGCCTGAGTGCAATGGCCATGGCTTCGCAAATGATTGTGATGCCTGACGCGTCAGGGGAGAGTCGCTGATGCGAGCCTGGTTCTGGACAATTTTGCTGGTAACACTGGCAGTCGCAGTGGCGGTGCTCATCCACAGCTATCCTGGCAATGTGTTGATTGTGGTCGACCAGTGGCGAGTACAGGTTTCTCTGGCGCTGGCAGCTTTAATGACCATGGCTGCATTTGCTGGCGTTTATTTTCTGATTCGGTTGTTCGTCTGGCTCAACCGGATGCCAGAGCGCTACCGCGGCTGGCGGACGGGACGCAGGGAAAAGCATGAGCAGTCTCTGCTTGAGCAGGGCTGGGCGGCGCTACTGGAAGGGCGTTACACACATGCCGAGAAGGTTCTGAGCCGTCTTTCTGGTGATTCCCGTGATCCGCGGCGCCGGGTGCTGGCTCAGCTTAGTGCAGCCCGGGCAGCCCACGAACTGGGTGACCGTAAACGCCGCGATGAGTTGATTGAGGACGCCAGGGTGGGTGCCTCAGAACTCTTGGGCGACAC
>CAZBIN010000007.1:28271-43372 GCA_964491995.1 uncultured Orrella sp. | reverse complement strand
GCTCATGGGGTGCGCCTCGTGGTGTTACGCGTGACAGCAGCCAGACGCTCCAGAAGATGGACATCCTGTTCGTTCTTGAGCAGCGCTCCGGCAAGAATAGGCACGGACGTGGCGTTGTGGGCTTCGATTTGCTCGACGCTGATGTCCTCTGCGATCAACAGACGCAGCCAGTCGAGAAATTCGGATGTTGAGGGTTTTTTCTTCAGACCAGGGGCTTCGCGCAATGCAAAGAATGCGTCTAACGCGGCTTTGAGCACATCGGCGTGCAAGTTCGGGAAGTGCACCCCGACGATGTCCTTGAGCGTGTCGCGGTCAGGGAAGCGAATGTAGTGGAAGAAGCAACGGCGTAAAAACGCGTCAGGCAGATCCTTCTCATTGTTCGAGGTAATGATCACCAGCGGACGGTGAGTGGCCTTGATGGTCTGCCGGGTCTCGTAGACATGAAACTCCATCTGGTCAAGTTCGCGTAGCAGGTCGTTCGGGAACTCGATGTCTGCCTTGTCGATTTCATCAATCAGCAGCACTGTCGGAATTGGGGAGGTGAAAGCCTGCCAGAGAACGCCCTGGTTGATATAGTTCTTGATGTCTTTGACTCGCTCGTCTCCAAGTTGTGAGTCTCGCAGACGTGAGACAGCATCGTACTCGTACAGTCCTTGGTGCGCTTTGGTGGTGGACTTTATATGCCATTGCAGAAGGGGACGTCCCAAAGCGCTTGCGACTTCTTCGGCCAGCATGGTCTTTCCAGTGCCCGGTTCACCTTTGATCAGCAGGGGTCTCTGTAAAGAGAGTGCTGCATTGACCGCAAGTTTTAGGTCGTCTGTGGTGACATAGCGCTCTGAACCATCAAAACGTTGGGATTGCTGCGCTGAGTTCTGCTCGGTCATAAATGTTGTCCTGTCCTGTAATCTTTCGAGTGATGTGCCGCTTGCCTAACTGCTTAGCAATTATCGTACAATGCGGCAGACCTGCTGCAGCAACTCCGATGGGTATCGCTGCAGGTTTTGTTTTTTAGATCATTGAAGAGCCTACACTCATGACGTCGTTCTCTGCAAAAGCATCTGCGCCGATTTTTCGGACTCTATCTGGCATGTCGTTGGCGTTGGCCTGTGCCTTTGGAGGTGCCACCGTCTCTGCTCAGGAAATCAAAGGCAGCGCTGACGCGGCACGAGAAAAGGTTTCCATGTGCATTGGCTGTCATGGCATACCCGGTTACAGGGCGAGTTTTCCGGAGGTATATTCCGTGCCAATGATCGCGGGCCAGAACCAGCAGTATCTGGTTGTTGCGCTCAAGGCGTACGCATCGGGTGAGCGTACTCATCCGACGATGGATGCCATCTCCAAAAGTCTGTCAGAGCAGGATATCGCTGACCTGGCGGCCTATTACTCTAACCTGAAGTAAGCGAAAACGACCATGAAATTCATTGCGACCGGTGTTTTGGTTATCGCAGGCGCGTTTTCTGCGTCTCAAGCAGGGGCTGCTGATCTGGCTGCTGGCAAGGCGGTCTGGGAAAGATTGAATTGCGCATCCTGTCATGGCGCAGATGCGGTCAAGTCGATTGACCCTTCCTATCCTGTGTTGGCTGGACAGCACGCTGACTACCTCAAGCATGCATTGACTGCTTATCAGCGTGGTTCCAAAGGCGCACCCGCGACTGCCAACACCCGTAATAACGCGATTATGGCGGCTTTTGCGAACCAGTTGAGCAAGCAAGATATTGCCAATGTCTCAGCCTGGCTCGCTTCACAGCCTGGTCCTCTGGCCGTACGCAGATAATTCAAAGCGCCAGATTCTTTCTGGCGCGGGTGCTGTCAACTTAAGCTGCTGCCTGTGTGCCGGGAAGTTATGTCAGGCATTCAGGAAGCACGCCGCTGGATCAACTCCAGATAAGTGTCATTGCTCAGAGGTTGCCCCAGACGCTGGGCCTCCCATACGACCTGACCCAGACACTCCATGATTTCATGCACTGCCTGATGTTCATCGAAACGGCTTGCCAGCTTCTGATGAGCCTGTCTGATGCCCGGTGGATGATCGATCGAGATCTGCTCTGCAATCGCCAGATGCATCGACAAGTGAAGAAACGGGTTTGTGCGCCCATGTTCCACCGGGTATTCCTGTGACAGCGCGTCAGGGTCTTCAAGATCCGCGTGATATTCGGGATGCAAGACGATGAGGTCTGCCGCCATACTCTCAAGGGGCGTCAAGATTTGCCCGGCCCTGCGTTTGCTCCAGGACTGGATGAAAAATTCTCTAACTTGTTCTCTGCTGGGATCAAACACTTTCGGTGACCATTCGTTGTATTGCGAGATAGGTTGACAGGTTAAGACAAGCCTTTTTTCTCGCGGATTTCATGTTGTACTGGCATATCAAAGTGCTCAGCCAGGACAGCAAACCACGATCCGTGCGGACTTTTCTCCTGGCGTTTCAGGCTGGCCAGTCATCCTTTGGATTGAGGGTGGTGGCCCGGGCGCTGATATTACGCCAGTGATACTGTAGGTGGTTGAAGCGGCCGTTGAGAAACATGGCGGCAGCAAGCGCAAGATCCACTGGACAGAAGTCTGCGCAGGCAAAAAGTTGGTAGAAGTATACGGCTCGGACGTGTGGTTGCCTCAGGAAACCCTCGAAGCGGTTCGGGATTGCGTTGTTTCGATCAAGGGTCCGTTGACCAACCCGGTGGGTGCCAGCAACCGCTCGCCCGCAGTGTCGTTATCGAGTCGGGTCGCCTCGCTCAAGCGCGTGTCAGCCAGGTTGCTGCGAAAATACGTCGTGAGAAGGCGGTTGTTTTTCATGGTGAAGAGTGTTTTATGCTTATGTGTGACAAGTCAGGATTGTCCGGATGCTCAGCCTTTGACCCGTCCGCTCTTTGTGACGTCCACCTGGTGGAATTGCTTGTTGCTTTTAAGGTCTTTCATGCCCAAAACTAGGGCATTCCCTAATGCAATGTTCCCGCCTGTGGTGCATACTTTGCCCATGCAGGTGGGGAGACAACTCTGCACGGAAAGACTGGCGGCATCGGTCAAATCCAAGCGTGAATCGATAAAAAAATAATCGATCGGCAAAGCGGCTGGCACAATGTGTCAGCCGTTTCTGCTTATGGCCCCGGGATTTCTTCATGTCCAATTCAACCGAGCAATCCGAACGCGGAAAACTGACGCGATACTGGCGTAGGGTCGTGATTTTGACGATGGTTCTGGCATCATTCTGGTTGCTCGTCACCTTGCTGCCTCTCGTGCTTGTTGGCACCCCGCAATCATGGACACTCTTCGGGTGGCCTTTTGCTTACGCTGTTGTTGCGTTTGCTGCGCCCTTGGCCTATTTGCTGCTGATCGGGGTCTATGCCGTCGTCATGGGGCATCACGACAAGGCGTTTCGCAAAGAAGATGGCGTTGATCCGCGAGGGACTGAGTTTTGAGTGACAGTGCCTCTCAGGCAAGCTGGAGAGCCGGTCTGGCAAGGGCGTACGCTTACTATGCCGTCAGTTTTATTGCACTGATCGGTATCTTGGCCGCGTTCGAGTCTCTGGGTCTGGCCCGGGAGTGGATTGGCTACATCTTTCTGCTTGTCACTGTCCTGATGTATGCCGCGATAGGCATTGTTTGCCGCACATCGGACCCGGTGGAATATTACGTGGCGGGCCGGCGTGTACCCGCTGTCTTCAACGGGATGGCCACGGCAGCCGACTGGATGTCGGTGGCTTCCTTCATTGGTGTGGCGGGAACTTTGTATTTTGCGGGATACGAAGGTCTGGCCTACATTTTAGGTTGGACAGGTGGATATGTTCTGCTTGCGTTGTTTATTGCCCCATACCTCAGAAAATTTGGACGGTACACCATTCCAGATTTTCTGGGGGCTCGTTATGAAGGGGACTTGCCCCGTCTGATTGGTGTGCTTTGCACGCTTGCTTGTTCTTTCACCTATCTGGTTGCGCAGATTTATGGGGTTGGGCTCATCACCACCCGGCTGACTGGCATCACGTTTGAGCTGGGTGTCTTTATTGCGCTCGGCAGTATGCTCATATGCTCCTTTCTGGGCGGGATGCGTGCTGTGACGTGGACTCAGGTGGGGCAGTACATCATTCTTGTCGTCGCCTATCTTGTGCCGGTCATCTGGCTTTCAGTCAGTGAGACAGGTCATGTGGTTCCTCAGGCGGCGGCTGGTCAGGTGATCCCACAGATCATCGAGAAGCAAAAAGAAATCAATGCTGATCAGGCCGAAAGGTCGGTGCGTGCTTACTGGTCCTCGCAGGCGCTTCTGATGCAGATGCGAATTGATGCCTTGCCCGCCTCCTGGCAGGATGAGAAGGAATCGCTCAGACTTCACATCATGAGAGCGCGTGCCAGTGAGGCGCCGATGCTCGAGATTCGTCGACTTGAAAGATCGCTGGCAACCTATCCTGAATCCGTCGAAGATGCCCGGGAAGACTGGTCGCGTCAGCGCGATCTGTTTGCAAACCGGGCGATGGCCCCTCAAGCGGATAATCATTCGTTTGACACAGAGGATCCCGATAGACGTACCCAGCAGCGCAACAACTTTGTGGCCTTGCTGATCTGCTTGATGCTTGGAACGGCCGGGCTGCCGCATATTCTGGCACGATCGCTCACCACGCCCTCGGTCGCTGAGACCCGTCAGACGGTGTTCTGGTCGCTTCTGTTCATTCTGGTTCTTTACCTCACAGCGCCCGCCCTGGCAGTGCTTGTCAAGAACCAGATCTATCAGCATGTTGTCGGTCTGTCTTACACAGGATTGCCGGACTGGATCAGTGCCTGGGGGGCACTTGACCGATCTTTGATTGATATTGTGGACATCAACGGCGATGGCGTCGTGCAACTCAGTGAAATACATCTGGGCACTGACATGGTCGTGTTGGCGGGCCCGGAGATTGGTGGCATGCCAGTCGTGCTTTCGGGGTTGGTGGCTGCGGGGGCTATGGCTGCGGCGCTCTCCACAGCCGATGGGCTGTTGCTGACCATTTCCAACGCGCTTTCTCATGACACGAGCTTTCGGATTGTGTCGCCTCATATGAACAGCACCCGTCAAGTCATCATGTCAAAAGTATTTTTGCTGGGAGTCGCGTTTGCCGCAGCATGGGTGGCCACCCGAACCCCTGCTGACATCATTTTTATGGTGACTGCCGCTTTTTCGTTTGCTGCAGCGACGTTTTTTCCGGCTCTGGTGTTGGGGATTTTCTGGAAGAGAGCGAATTACTGGGGCGTGTCACTGGGCATGCTTGCTGGTATTGGCATGACGTTCTTTTACATCGCTCTGACTCAGACCTGGCTGCGCGAAGTGTGTTTTGATATTCCGCGCAGCGTGCCGGTCGATTTGTGGTTCGGTATTCAACCTAACGCAGCAGGCCTGTTTGGCATACCACTTGCCTTTCTGGTGATGGTTGTTGTTTCGTTGCTGACTCCTCCACCCAGTGCCAGGACACTAGCGCTGGTCGATTTTTTGCGTCGTCCTTAGCAGTACCAGTACGGCACCTTCTCCGCCGTCTGCATGGGTGGGCGAGACGTAGCCTAGCACTTCAGGCATCTGGCTTAGCCAGTGGCGTGCCTGCTGGCGCAAGACGGATGTACCTGATGCAGAGCCAAACCCTTGGCCGTGGACAACACGAACTCTCTTGTAACCCTGCGCACAGCAAAGTGTGATGAACTGATGTATTTGTTCACGCGCCTGATCGATCGTCAGGCCATGTAGGTCAAGACTTGCCTTGATATGGTGACCTTCACGTCTTAAACGCCGCAAAGCTTCACTTGACAGACCGCTGACCCGGTAGGAATGGCCGGTATCCGATGAGGGGTCGTACGCGCTGTCCGAGAGAGGAGCACCAGGACGGGGGCTAAGACTCGTCGCCTGCTCACGCTTGAGCATAGCGTTGGCAGGTTTCGAGACGGCGCCATGCAAAACGCGCCCCGCTGTCTTGAGCGGGGCGACATTGCGCATCTCCTGCCTGAGCAGGGCAAGGTCTTCATGACTGAGAAGCGTGGCCATGATCAGACCGATATCAGCAGCAGATCAGCTCTGCTGGTTCTCCAGCCAGCGCTGGGCATCAAGAGCGGCCATGCAGCCGGTCCCAGCGCTCGTGATTGCCTGTCGATACACGTGATCTTGCACGTCGCCTGCCGCAAACACGCCTTCAACCGAGGTCATGGTCGCCAGCCCGGCAAGCCCGCTGCGAGTAACGATGTAGCCGTTCTCCATCTTGACCTGCCCCTCAAAGATACTGGTGTTGGGCTGGTGTCCGATTGCAATGAAAACGCCATGAACGGCCACGTCGAGCGCTGCTTCACCCTTGGTGCTGCGCAGGCGCACACCTGTGACGCCGGAGTCATCACCGAGGACCTCCTCGAGTTCGCGAAAGAGTGCAAGTTTCACGTTGCCCGATTCGGCTTTCTCCATCAGTTTGTCGATCATGATGGGCTCGGCACGGAACTTGTCACGCCGATGCACGACAGTGACTGATTTGCAGATGTTCGAGAGGTACAACGCTTCCTCAACTGCTGTGTTGCCACCGCCGACTACGACTACGTCCTGATTCTTGTAAAAGAAACCATCGCACGTGGCGCAACCTGACACACCGCGACCCATGAACGCTTCTTCTGATGCCAGACCGAGATACTTGGCCGAGGCACCTGTCGCGATGATCAGTGCGTCGCAGGTGTACAGTTTGCCATCATCACCTTCGAGGCGAAAGGGTCTCTGTGAAAGATCGACTTTATTGATGTGGTCAAAAATGATCTCGGTTTCAAACCGTTCTGCGTGTGCCTGAAAACGCTGCATCAACTCAGGACCCTGGACCCCCTGGGGATCTGCAGGCCAGTTATCAACTTCGGTCGTGGTCATCAGTTGACCGCCTTGTGCCATGCCGGTGATGACGGTCGGTTTGAGATTGGCGCGCGCAGCGTAGACAGCAGCGCTGTATCCTGCAGGGCCTGAACCGAGGATCAGGACTTTGGAGTGATGAGTGTCAGACATTTGATGATCCTTGAATACTTACAGACTTATTATAATGTTCAGCATGTCAAAAGCGAATGGTGCCGAACCCAAGACCGGCAGAACTGCACGAAGCTCACGCAACGTGCGAAATGGACCCTCACCACTGCAGACGAAATTGCTCGGGCTTTTGCGTGAAGCCCGATGGGTTTTGTTTGCGCTGCTGGCCGGGTGGCTGGCGCTTGTGCTGGCGACCTGGAGTCCGATGGATCCAGGCTGGTCGCATGCCTCTGGGCAGACAGCCCTCAGTAACCGCGGTGGGCTGCTTGGAGCCTATGTGGCAGACATCCTGCTGTACCTGTTTGGATACTCAGCCTGGTTGCTGGTGTTGCTCTTGCTGCACAGGGTATACGCTGGATACCGTCGACTGGTCAGACATTTTTCCGTCGAGAATACCGGACAGCTCGAACGTGTGAGATGGGAGCACGGCCTTGGCTTCTTTATGCTGGCATCGGGTCTGCTTGGCCTGGAGGCACTTCGCCTTGGGTCATACGGTACCGATTTGCCCGGCCGCTTTGACTTGTCCAGCGGCGCGGGTGGCGTCATTGGACACTCCTGGGCTAGCCTCCTGTCTCTGGCAGTGGGCTTTACTGGAAGCACACTGATATTGATCGGATTGATTGTTTTTGGTGCCAGTCTGTTCTTTGGGTTTTCCTGGGGTGCACTGTGCGAGCGCATTGGAACATGGCTCGAGAAGCTGGTGCTCGGGGTGCTCAACGCGTTTGCCGCGCGTCAGGACCGTCGGGTGGGTGAACGTGCCAAGGCGGAGCGTCATGAGCAGGTTGAAGCCAAACATGAGCAGATCGTGCATGAGCAGCCAGTGCGCATCGAGCCTGCAGTGACCGCGGTAAAAAAATCCGAGCGGGTGATCAAGGAAAAGCAGCAGACACTTTTTGTCGATACGGGCGATGGCACCTTGCCAGAGATTGGTCTGCTGGATCCTGCGCCGGAGATGATCGAGACCGTCTCGCCTGAAACGATCGAATTCACTTCCCGGCTGATCGAGAAAAAGCTGTCCGATTTCGGGGTGCAGGTTACTGTGATCGCCGCTCAGGCAGGGCCTGTCATCACTCGTTATGAGATCGAGCCAGCAACAGGGGTCAAAGGCAGTCAGGTGGTGAACCTGGCCAAGGATCTTGCTCGTGCACTCAGCCTGGTGAGTATCCGCGTGGTCGAGACCATTCCCGGTAAAAATCTGATGGGACTCGAGTTGCCCAACCCCAAGCGGCAGATGGTCCGTCTGTCAGAGATTCTGGGTTCGCAGACTTACCATGCGGCGCATTCTGTTCTGACCATGGCCCTCGGTAAAGATATTGCAGGCAATGCCGTGGTCGCTGATCTGGCAAAAATGCCACACTTGCTGGTTGCAGGAACCACGGGTTCAGGCAAGTCGGTGGGTATCAACGCGATGATTCTGTCGTTGCTGTACAAGGCTGATGCATCCCGTACGCGCCTGATTCTGATTGACCCCAAGATGCTTGAGATGAGCGTCTATGAGGGCATTCCCCATTTGCTGGCGCCTGTGGTGACCGACATGAGACAGGCCGCAAACGCCCTGAACTGGTGTGTGGCCGAGATGGAGAAGCGTTATCGGCTGATGAGCAAGCTCGGGGTGCGTAATCTGGCTGGCTACAACAATAAGATACGGGAGGCCGTCAAGCAGGGCGAACCCATCACGAACCCGTTCTCCTTGACACCTGATGCGCCAGAGCCTTTGGGTGAGTTGCCCATGATTGTCGTGGTGATCGATGAACTGGCTGACCTGATGATGGTGGTTGGCAAGAAAATCGAGGAGCTGATTGCCCGGCTGGCCCAGAAGGCCCGGGCCGCTGGAATTCATCTCATTCTGGCAACGCAGCGCCCAAGTGTGGATGTCATAACAGGCCTGATCAAGGCCAATATTCCGACCCGAATCGCCTTTCAGGTTTCGTCGCGCATTGATTCCAGAACCATTCTTGACCAGATGGGTGCAGAAACGCTTCTGGGACAAGGCGATATGCTCTACATGCCACCAGGTACGGGTTTGCCGGTTCGTGTGCACGGTGCCTTTGTTTCCGATGAGGAAGTGCATCGCGTGGTTGAGTCACTCAAGCAGGCGGGTGAGCCCGATTACGTCGAAGGTTTGCTAGAAGGAACTGTCGAAGGTGAGACAGGTGATGGCGTTGGGGGCGTCACGGGCTTTGCTGATGCTGAATCCGATCCGCTATATGATCAGGCTGTAGGAATTGTTCTCAAGCATCGCAAGGCGTCGATTTCCCTGGTGCAGCGCCACTTGCGCATTGGCTATAACAGAGCGGCACGCCTGCTTGAGCAGATGGAGCAGGCGGGTATGGTGTCTGCGATGCAGTCCAATGGAAATCGCGAAATTCTCGCACCCGCAGGACCACAGGATGATTGATTTGATGACGCGCAGGTTTTTTGCGGTAGTCGCTTTATGGCTGGCCGGTAGCACCATGGGTGTTGCCATGGCGAACTCAGCTGCTGAACAGTTCCGTCTGTTTGCTGCGACGTTTCCTGCTGCCAGTGGCGTTTTTGAGCAATACACCCTTGGCGTGCAAGGTCAGACCCAGAAAACGCAAAGCGGTGAATTTTATTTTCAGCGTCCTGGCAAGTTCCGCTGGGAGGTGCAAAAACCCTATGCACAACTCGTCGTTTCAGACGGCAAGACTTTGTTTCAGCACGATCCGGATTTGAGACAGACAACCGTGCGCCCCGTTGGTCAATCTATTGGCAGTTCGCCCGCTGCGATTTTGTTTGGGGATGCCAAACTTGACCAGGCTTTCAAGATCGAGCCACTTCCAGATGATGATGGCATGGCGTGGTTACGCGCGATCCCAAAGCAACCAGACTCGGGTTTGAATCAGCTCGATATCGGTATGAAGCAAGGCACGCCAGCGCGCTTGCTGCTGCGGGATTCATTTGGTCAGATAACGCGCATCGACCTGTCTGATATTCGTGCCCAGCCCGGTTTTCCGGCGAAGATGTTCGAGTTCACATCCCCCCCCGGAACGGATACGGTCAGGGTCCAGTAATCCCATGGTGGATCTCTTCTCTCGCGATCCGGTGGCACCTTTGGCTGAAGCCTTGCGGCCGACTCGTCTCGAAGAGGTCATTGGCCAGTCGCATCTGCTTGGCCCGGGAAAGCCATTACAACTGTCATTTCAGTCGCGCCAGCCGCATTCAATGATTTTCTGGGGGCCGCCCGGGGTAGGTAAAACGACGCTTGCCAGACTGACAGCGCAGGCCTTTGATTGTGAATTTATCGCCTTGTCTGCCGTTTTTTCCGGGGTCAAGGACATCAGGGCAGCCATGGAGCAGGCCCAGCAGAATCTGTCGCTGGGCAAGCGAACGATCCTGTTCGTTGATGAAATTCACAGATTCAACAAGTCTCAGCAGGATGCCCTGCTTCCCTACGCAGAATCAGGTCTGGTGACCTTTATTGGTGCTACGACTGAGAATCCTTCGTTTGAAGTCAACTCGGCGTTGCTTTCCAGAGCGCAAGTTTATGTTCTGAAGTCTTTGACAGAAGATGAGCTGAAACTGCTTCTCAAACGCGCTCAGGAAAAAGCGCTTGATGGCCTGGTGTTTGACGATCTTGCGGTAGACACCATCATCGGTTATGCAGACGGCGATGCGCGGAGGTTTCTCAATCTGCTTGAGCAGTGCAAGGTCGCAGCAGGGGCTGCTGGCGTTCAGAAAATCGATGCCCAGTTCATTCAGGATGCCTTGATGCTCAATGCTCGGCGTTTCGACAAGGGCGGCGATAATTTTTACGATCAGATTTCTGCACTTCACAAATCAGTGCGTGGATCGAACCCGGATGCTGCACTTTACTGGCTTTGCCGCATGCTCGATGGCGGTGCTGATCCTCTTTACCTGTCCAGGCGCATCATACGCATGGCCTGGGAAGACATTGGTTTGGCGGATCCGAGAGCGATGCAGATTGCCAACGAGGCTGCCTTGACCTTCGAGCGACTCGGCAGCCCGGAAGGTGAACTTGCGCTCGGCCAGGCGGTGATCTACCTTTCGGTAGCCGCAAAAAGCAACGCAGGTTACATGGCGTACAACCACGCTCGATCCTTCGTTCGCAAGGATAAAAGTAGAGAGGTGCCGGTTCACCTGAGAAATGCCCCGACCAAGCTGATGAAAGAACTTGGATTTGGGCGCGAGTATCGATACGCGCATGACGAGCCTGATGCGTATGCTGCGGGCGAAACTTATCTGCCAGATGGCATGAGTGACCCGCATTGGTACCAGCCGGTTTCTAGAGGGCTGGAGTCAAAGATCGTCGACAAGCTGGCCTATCTGAAATCTCTGGACCAGCAGGCAAAAAAGCCCCAGTCATGATCTGCATGCCGGATATGAGTGCGGTTTCTCACTGACGCTCACCGTCGTGTGCGTTTCAAATCACGTCCTGGGCAGGGGGGTGTTACTAGCGATACCCAGGATGACACGTCTGAAGCGAAATTTGTAACGTGACGTTTCAAATTGGGTGTGACCGTGATCTAATTGCTTCAGAAAGCTTAAGGTGGGGTGTTGTGATGGAATGGTTTGACGCATTGAATCTGGCGCGGGTGCAGTTTGCTTTTACGGTCGCGTTTCACATCATCTTCCCTGCCTTCACAATTGGTCTGGCCAGCTACTTGTTCGTGCTGAATCTTCTGCATTTCAGGACGCGAGACCCTGTGTACCTGGATCTTTTCAATTACTGGAAAAAAATCTTCGCGCTCTCCTTTGGCATGGGCGTGGTATCCGGCATTGTGATGAGCTACCAGTTTGGAACCAACTGGAGCGTGTTTTCCGACAAGGTGGGTCCGATTCTTGGACCGTTGATTGGTTACGAGGTTCTGACGGCTTTCTTTCTGGAGGCAGGGTTTCTTGGTGTGATGTTGTTCGGACGGCAGCGCGTTGGAGAAAAGCTGCATCTGTTTGCAACTGCGATGGTGGCTTTGGGTACACTTTCTTCGGCTTTCTGGATTCTCTCAGTCAACAGCTGGATGCAGACGCCCGCCGGATACAGCATCAACGAGGCCGGTCAGTTCATCCCGCAAGACTGGTTTGCAGTGATTTTTAACCCTTCGTTCCCGCACCGCCTTGCCCACATGACGCTGGCAGCCTACCTGACAACGTCATTCGTGGTCGGCGGTGTCGCAGCGTACCATCTGCTCAAGCAGCGACTGGCAAAGCATGACCCGGCGGTCAACCAGCAGGCGATCCGCAAGATGTTCTCGATGGCGATGTGGATGGCAGCCATCGTCGCACCCATCCAGATTTTTGTTGGTGATTCGCACGGTCTCAATACGCTGAAGTATCAGCCTATGAAGATTGCTGCGCTCGAGGGACACTTCGAATCCGAGAAGCCAGCCGGACTGGTGTTGTTTGGTATTCCCAACGAGAAAGAAGCGCGGATGGATTACAAGATCGAAATCCCCGTGTTGGGCAGTCTGATTCTGCGTCATGACCTTGATGGAGAAATCCAGGGACTCAATGCGTTTGCGCGTGAGGACTGGCCTCCCATGGCACCGCCCTTCTATGCATTCAGGGTGATGGTGGGGATCGGGTTTCTGATGCTCGGTGTGGGCATCTGGAGCCTGGTGTTACGTCGCCGCGGGCGACTGTATGACACGCCGGCAATGCACAAGGCTGCTGTCATTATGGCCCCATCAGGATTTATCGCGGTGATTTCAGGGTGGATTGTGACGGAAGTCGGGCGCCAGCCATTCACGGTCTACCATCTTTTGCGCACAGCAGATTCGGTGTCGCCGGTCGATGCTCCTGCCGTTGCAGCCAGCCTGATCGCCTTTATCGTGGTGTATTTCACGTTGTTTGGTGCTGGCATGGTTTACATTCTGAGGCAGATGCGCAATCCACCGGTCCACTCAGAGGACGTGCTGGCTTCAGATAAGCCGGTTCGTGCAGCTGGTTTTGTGCCACCTTCGCTGATTTCCAGACCATCGGATTCCAGGAGCCAGTCATGATCGATTATGCGCTGATTTGGGCTGGTTTGATTGCATTTGCTGTGTTGGCGTATGTGGTGCTTGATGGGTTCGATCTCGGGGTCGGTATTTTGTTTCCCTGGGTCAAGGGTAAAGATCATCGCGACCAGATGATGAATTCTGTGGCGCCGGTATGGGACGGTAACGAGACCTGGCTGGTTCTGGGCGGCGGCGGGTTGCTGGCGGTGTTTCCGCTGGCTTATTCCATCATCATGCCAGCGCTGTATATTCCGATTTTCACCATGCTGCTTGCACTGGTGTTTCGCGGGGTTGCGTTTGAGTTTCGATGGAAACTGAACAGCGAGAAAAATATCTGGGATGTGGCCTTTGCCGGAGGATCAACGCTCGCGGCTTTCTCTCAGGGCCTGATTCTTGGAGGACTGATCGAAGGCATCCCCGTTCAGGGCAGGGCTTATGCGGGTGGCTGGTGGGACTGGCTCACACCCTTTACAGTTTTTACGGGTGTCTCACTGGTAATCGGTTATGCGCTGCTGGGATCGACCTGGCTGGTCTCCAAGACCGAAGGTGTCCTGCAGCAGATCGCTATCCGGTACGCGCGTCTGGCCGCGTTGGGAACCTTGCTCTGCATCGCAGCGGTGAGTCTCTATACACCTTTCCTGCATGAGCATTTCGCGCAGCGCTGGTTCAAGTGGCCCGAGCTGTTTTATGTCATTCCGGTACCTTTGCTGGTGCTCGGATGTGCCTGGGCCCTCTGGCGTGCACTGCATCATCCGCAAGGCGTCAATGCCTACCTTTGCGCCGTCGGGCTCTTTGTCTTGTCTTATATCGGGTTGGCGATCAGTTTTTTCCCGTACATGATTCCGACGAGTGTGACTTTGTGGGAGGCGGCAGCACCCGATGTTTCGCTCCGATTCCTGCTGATTGGCGGGGTAGTGATCATACCGATCATCCTTGCCTATACCGGATACAGTTACTGGGTGTTCCGTGGAAAGGTCGGAAAAAGTGGATACCACTGATCGGGCACCTGACCACACATCTGAGGCGCAATCGAGTCAGGCACCTCGCCATCGCTGGCTCTGGTTCGTGGCGATCTGGGCCGCCAGTGTGCTGGCACTGACGGTTGTGAGCCAGTTGATCCGCTGGGCCATCATGCCATAGAGACAGGCTGTCCCGGCTACAATGCAGGTTCATTAAAACCTACGCGTAGCAAGGCTGTCATGCTTGATCCTCTCCTGCTCAGAAAAGACCTCGACGCTGTCGTCAGACGGCTAGCCCGTCGAGGCTTTCAATTTGATGTTGAACGTTTCAATCTTCTTGAAGCCCGCCGCAAATCGGTTCAGACCGAAACGGAGGCGTTGCAGGCCAGCCGCAATGCACTTGCCAAGCAAATTGGTGCTCTCAAATCCAAGGGTGAAGACGCCTCGGCTGTGATGGCTCAATCACAGGCGATCCCGGGCAAGCTCAAAGAGCTTGAACAGAACTTGCTGACCCTTCAGACAGAGCTCAACGACTTGCTGTTGATGGTCCCCAACATGCCCAGCGACTCGGTACCGGATGGTCCTGATAGTGAACACAATGTCGAAGTCAGGCGCTGGGTGCCTGATCCAGGCGCTGATGGCAATCCGAGGCCGCCGGCCTTTGAAGTCAAAGATCATGTAGAGTTCGGGGCAAGGCTGGGTCTGGATTTTGATGTGGCAAGCAAACTTTCGGGTGCGCGTTTCAGTTTCATGCGCGGACCCATGGCAAGACTGCACCGTGCGCTGGCCCAGTTCATGCTCGATCTGCAGACGACCGAGCACGGTTACACCGAGTGCTATACGCCTTATATCGTCAATGCTTCGACGTTGTTTGGCACGGGGCAGTTGCCCAAGTTTCGTGATGACATGTTCTGGGTGACCCGCGGTGTCGCGCAAGGCGATGATCAGCCAGACCAGGAACAGTATCTGATCTCCACGTCTGAGATCACACTCACCAGCATGGTCAGAGAGTCGATCGTGCCAGCGGCTGATCTGCCCATCCGTCTGACGGCACACACACCTTGCTTTCGTTCAGAGGCTGGCAGTGGCGGCCGTGATGCGCGTGGCTTGATTCGTCAGCATCAGTTCGACAAGGTCGAAATGGTGCAGATCGTGCATCCCGAAAAATCGTACGAA
>CAZBIN010000007.1:21722-28261 GCA_964491995.1 uncultured Orrella sp. | reverse complement strand
CGAAATGGTCCAGATTGTCGAGCCACAGAACTCTGAACAGGCGCTCGAGTCCATGGTGTCACACGCGGAGGCGGTGCTCCAGCGGCTGGGTTTGCCATACCGCGTTGTTTTGCTTTGTGCGGGTGACATGGGGTTCGGTGCGACCAAGACCTATGATCTCGAAGTCTGGATTCCTGCTCAGAATACGTGGCGCGAGATTTCCTCGGTATCCAATTGTGAGGCGTTTCAGGCTCGCAGGATGCAGGCCCGTTACCGTCCTGAGGGGGGCAAGCCGGAGTTTGTACACACGCTTAATGGCTCAGGACTGGCTGTCGGTCGTGCGCTGGTTGCGGTTCTGGAAAACTACCAGCAGGCTGATGGTACGTTGCGCGTCCCGCAAGCACTGGTGCCCTATATGGGTGGCGTTGAAGTCCTCTGATGGGTTGCTGAAGGCGGGCTTCAGAGTTCAGGGATCTTGCGGTAGTGCTCGGTCAGTGTCATAAATTCCTCCAGACGGGGATCGGTGCTGGTTTCTGATTCCAGGATTTGCGCCACGGGTCTGGCACATTGAGCTGCCAGACCGGCATCAAGAAAGAGCATGCGATTGCGCCTTGCCAGTACATCTTCCACTGTTCGGGCATATTCGTGGCGTGCCGCAAATCGCACCATGGCTTGCGTCAAACCGTCCGCAATCAGAACGTCTGCCCCGGGTAATGATTGAATCTGCGGCTGCTCGTCCCCATAAGCTGACAGGTCTGCTGGTGCGCTGATCTTTCGGTCAACGTTTTGCCCGGATTGAGCTCCGATCAGGCGCAGGGTGGTCGTGGCGGAACTCCCTGCAGCGCCATTGCGCGGTGCCAGTACGCCTGCTTTGATGCAGTGCTTGACAGTATCTTCTGCCATCACACGGTAAGTGGTCCATTTGCCTCCTGTGACCGTCACCAGGCCACTGCTGCTGGAGATGATCGTGTGTTCGCGGCTGATCGACTTCGTGTTTCCGTCGTTACTTGCCTGAGGTTTGACCAGCGGCCGCAGTCCCACCCAGAGGCTGCGAATATCATTGACTGTCGGGGCCTTCTGCAAGTGTGCGATGGACTCTTTCAGAATAAAGTCGAGTTCTGACTTGAGCGCCTGTGGCTCGGTCAAAGTCTCGCTACGGGGTGTGTCGGTGGTACCCAGGACCACCTTGCCAAGCCAGGGTACTGCGAACAAGACTCGCCCATCACTGGTTTTTGGGACGATCAGCGCATGATCAGACTTCATGAAGGTGCGGTCGACGACGACATGAAGTCCCTGGCTGGGGGCAACCATCTTTTGTGATGAGCGTTCAGCGGCCTGATCATCCATCTCGCGCAGACCGTCAACCCAGACCCCGGTTGCATTGACGATGCAGGAGGCTCTGACGCTCCAGCGATGGCCCGTTTCGGTATCGCACACACGCACCCCGCTGACCCGCCCGTTGTTGTGCTCGATCTCGAGTATTTCGCAGTAGTTCAGTATCGTGGCGCCATGCTGGGCTGCGGTGCGGGCGATTGCCAGTGCCAGCCTCGCATCGTCAAATTGCCCATCCCAGTACTTCACACCACCGATCAAGCCTGATGTCAGCACGTTTGGCAAAAGAGCTTGTGTGCGGGCCGCGCTGAGTACCTCGGTTTTGCCCAGGCTGTGTTTGCCTGCAAGGGTGTCGTATAGACGTAGTCCGGTCCAGTAGAAAGGGATCTGCCATGCCTTGTAGCAAGGCATCAGAAACGCCAGGGGCTGCGCAAGATGCGGTGCACTATTGAGCAGGGTGGTGCGTTCATGGAGTGCTTCGCGCACCAGTGACACGTTTCCCTGGGCGAGATAGCGAACGCCGCCATGCACCAGTTTGGTCGACCGCGAAGAGGTGCCTTTCGCAAAGTCATACCGTTCGAAAAGCGCAACCCGATAGCCACGGGTGGCTGCATCCAAGGCTACGCCAAGGCCCGTTGCGCCACCACCGATGATGATCATGTCAAAAGGCTCGTCGATCTGGGCGTGGGCGAGCAGGGTGGCGCGATCAGTGCTCGAAGCGGGTTTGCTGGTTGCTTTACTGTTCAAGGGTGTACCCATGGTGTCGGTGTTCAAGTGTGAGCCCACTGGCGAGAACGCTCCACAGCCTCACGCCAGCGATAGATGTGCGCCTGGCGACGGTCCTCAGACCAGGTGGGCTCGAATGTTCTGTCAATCCGCCAGTGTGCTGAAATGGTTTGACGATCTGGCCATACGTCAGTCGCCAGTCCTGCCAGATAAGCAGCACCGAGCGCAGTGGTTTCAGTCACCGCGGGTCGAAAGACGGGATGCCCACAAAAATCTGCCTGCATCTGCATCAGCAGATCGTTGCGCGAGGCGCCACCGTCAACCCGTAATTGAGAAATGCCGGCGTGTGCATCAGCACGCATCGCTTCAAGGACCTCGGTGACTTGCAGTGCGATGGATTCGAGCGCCGCACGTGCCAGATGAGCACGGGTGGTGCCGCGTGTCATTCCGATCAATGTTCCTCGAGCTTGTGAATCCCAATAGGGAGCACCAAGTCCGGTGAGTGCGGGTACCAGAAATACATCTTCGGTGGTCTGGACACTGGCTGCGAGTGGCTCAATTTCTTCGGTACGGGTAAACAGGTTCAGGCCGTCACGTAGCCACTGGACGGTGGCACCTGCCATGAAAATCGACCCCTCAAGGCAGTAGGTCGGTTGCTTGTCTTGTGCGGTCTGCCAACCGATAGTTGTGAGCAGGCGGTTGGCGCTACTGACAGCCGTCTGGCCGGTGTTGAGCAACATGAAACAGCCCGTACCGTAGGTGTTCTTGACCATACCGGATTCAAAGCAGGCTTGCCCGAAGGTCGCAGCTTGCTGATCGCCGACCATCGCGCCAATCGGAATGGCGTGACCGAGAAGGCTGACTTCAGCGTATCCGACCACGCCTGAACTTGGACAAACCTGCGGCAGCATACTGTGAGGAATGTCGAAAAGTGCCAGCAAGTCCTCATCCCACTGCATGGTGTGGATGTTGAACAAGAGTGTACGACTGGCATTGCTGACATCGGTCACGTGCACCTTGCCGCCAGTCAGATTCCAGACCAGCCAGCTGTCAATGGTGCCAAAGGCGAGTTCGTTGCTCTGTGCGCGTCTGCGGGCGTCGGGAATATTGTCGAGCAGCCACTTTAATTTGGTTGCAGAAAAATAAGAATCAGGCAGCAGGCCGGTGGCCTGCCGAATCATTCTGTCGTGGCCGTCAGCCACCAGCTGAGCGCAGTCGCCTGCGGTCCTTCGGTCTTGCCAGACAATGGCCCGAGCCAAGGGTTTCCCAGTGTTTCGATCCCAGATGACAGTCGTTTCGCGTTGATTGGTGATGCCGATCGCCGCGATCTCGTTCGCATGGATACCGGACTGACGGATCACATCGCGGGCCACCAGCAGCTGATCGCACCAGATTTGAGTTGCATCATGCTCGACATAGCCATTATCAGGGAAGTACTGCTGCAGTTCCTTTTGCGCGCTGGCGACGATGCGACCTTGATCATCGAACAGAATGGCTCTGGAACTGGTGGTGCCTTGGTCGAATGCAAGAACGTATCTCATTATTTTCTTTAATTGGGCTGAGTCTTCAGCATACCTGTGAGGGATGTCAGCAGGCAATCAAAGTTCTGCTCTATATGACATGGCCCAAGGACACTCGTGATCCACTCAAAGACCTTGATCGCGGACTGGCAGATTCAGAAAACATGTTCCTGCCAATAGAATTGTCCAGGCTGGGTGATCTGGTTTGAGCCGTCTTCTGAATATCCCTTCGTAGCCAAAACCCATACGACTGGAATATCCTTAAAAATTACGCATAACTAACGGAACGGACTCAAACATGGATATTCAGTCTTTCAATGCAGTCCAGCGCAAGCCTGTCATGGCTCGTAACATGGTTGCGACATCCCAGCCACTGGCAGCTCAGGCCGGCGTGAGCGCATTTGCCAAAGGAGGCAACGCGATTGACGCAGCGCTTGCGGCTGCAATCACGCTGACCGTTGTAGAGCCTGTGATGAATGGTATTGGTGGTGATGCGTTTGCGATTCTTTGGGATGGTCAGAAGCTTCACGGTATGAACGGTTCGGGTCGTGCACCGACGGGCTGGAATCTGGAGCGTTTTAAAGGTCGCAAGGCCATGGACGCTCGAGGATGGGAGACTGTCACTGTGCCAGGTCAGGTTGCGGCCTGGGCCGATCTGTCGGATCGTTTTGGTGACTTGCCGTTTGAAGAGCTGTTTGAGGATGCCATTCGTCATGCCATGGATGGATTTCCGGTCAGTCCTGTCATCGCGAAGCAGTGGGATACGGCGGCCAGAGAGTTAAGCGAGCTTCCGGGTTTTAAAGCTTTCATGCCTCAAGGTCGTGCCCCCAGGGCAGGAGAGATCTGGCGTTTTGCTGATCAGGCAGTCACACTTCGCGAGATCGCTCGCACCCGCGGGCGCGCATTCTATGAAGGACGTCTGGCGCATCGCATCACGGAGTTTGCTGCCCAGCATGGCGCGGCGCTGTCGATGCAGGATCTGGCTGCGCATCGTACAGAATGGGTGGAACCCATCTCCCAGAAATTTGGTCCGGTGCATGTGCATGAAATCCCGCCCAACGGGCAAGGTATTGCTGCGTTGATTGCGCTTGGATTGCTGGAACATCTGCCTTATGGTGATACCAAGCCCGGCAGCGCTGCTCGTGCTCACCTCGAAATCGAGGTCATGCGTGCGGCGTTTGCGGATCTTCATGCACACATTACCGATCATGAGCACATGCGTGTGACTGCGGCTGATCTGCTCAATCCAGCCTACCTCAAGCGTCGGGCTGCGTTGATTGATCCCAGGAAGGCGGGTCAGTACGAAGCCGGGCAGCCCGAGTCAGGTGGCACTATCTATCTTTGCGCTGCGGACGCTGAGGGACGGATGATTTCATACATACAGTCCAACTTCAACGGATTTGGGTCTGGTGTGGTGGTGCCAGATACCGGCATTTCACTGCATAATCGCGGCAAGAGCTTTTCGCTTGATCCCGATCATCCAAACGTTGTGGCAGGTCGCAAGCGTCCCATGCACACCATCATTCCGGCGTTCATGACACAAGACGGACAACCTGTCATGGCGTTTGGTGTCATGGGTGCCAACATGCAGCCACAGGGGCACCTGCAAATGACGTTGCGAACGGTTGCAGAAGGTTTGAATCCCCAGGCTGCATCCGATGCTCCACGCTGGCGAGTCAATGACGCGGGCGAGCTGATCATGGAAAAAGAATGGCCCGAATCCGTGATTCGTGAACTTGAAGCCATGGGCCACAAGCCCAGAGTCGAGCCAAGCGACAGTCTGGATTTTGGTAGTGCTCAGTTGATCGCACGCCTGCCTGTGCAACTCGGTGAGACACCGGCGTATATTGGCGGCTCTGACACGCGCCGTGATGGTCAGGTGATTGGGTATTGACTGGGCGCCGATCTTGGTGTGTGAGCAGAAAATTTGATTGAAGCGCCGATGCCCGGCATCGGCAATGTGATGACCTGACGGAGAATTGATATGAAACTTGTGCGATATGGCCCATCTGGTGCGGAGAAGCCGGGCCTGGTTGACGGACAGGGCGTTTTGCGCGACCTGAGTCACGTCATCCCTGACCTTGGTGCTGCTCAGTTGAGCTCAGACTCGCTGGCGCAGCTCGCCAAGCTGGACTCGTCGAAACTGCCGGTGGTGGAGGGTCAGCCAAGGATGGGCTGCCCTGTCGCGAATATCGGAAAATTTCTCGCGATTGGTCTGAACTACAGCGATCATGCCGAGGAAACCGGATCTCCGATACCCAAGGAACCGATTATTTTTTCCAAGGCGATCAGCTGCATCCAGGGTCCTGACGACGATGTGATGCTGCCCAGGGACTCGATCAAGACCGACTGGGAGGTTGAGCTTGCCATTGTGATGGGATCGAAGACCTCGTATGTGGACGAAGCGCAGGCGATGAGTCACGTTGCAGGGTTCTGTCTGGCCAACGATGTCAGTGAGCGTGAATACCAGCTCGAGCGTGGTGGTACGTGGGACAAGGGCAAAGGATGCGACACCTTTGGTCCGCTGGGGCCGTGGCTTGTGACCAAGGACGAGATTGCCGATCCGCAGAATCTGGCACTCTGGCTGGATGTCAATGGCAAGCGCATGCAAACTGGCAACACCAACAAGATGATCTTCAACGTGGTCCAGATCGTCAGCTACGTGAGTCGTTTTGTCACGCTCATGCCAGGTGATGTCATCGTGACTGGAACCCCTCCTGGTGTTGGTCTTGGCATGAAGCCGCCGGTGTTTCTCAAAGCGGGTGACACGATGACCCTGGGTTGTGAGGGGCTGGGCACTCAGACGCAAAAAGTGATTGCCTGGCAAAACCACTGATTGAGTCTACCTGCGATGTGGATCCGGGCGGACCCGCGTCGCAGATGCCTGAGCAAATGTCAGTCGTCAACCTTGCGCGGTCATTGCCGGCATGACTCAAGCGCAGTATCAATTAAGCTCTCATTACATACAGGAAAGTCTGCCAG
>CAZBIN010000007.1:0-21712 GCA_964491995.1 uncultured Orrella sp. | reverse complement strand
TTCACTGACCTGATCAACCGTCACGATGAATGGGGGCGCAACCAGAACATGGTCTCCGTTCTGGCCATCAATGGTTCCCCCCATGGGATAAACCATAAGTCCGTTTTGCATGGCAGCCTGCTTGATGCGTGCATGAAGCTTCAGGGCAGGATCAAAGGTTTGCTTGCTGTCGCGATCCGTCACCAGTTCAACTGCCATGAAAAGTCCTCGTCCTCGGATATCACCGATGTTTGGGTGGGTATCAAACCGATTGTGCAATGCGCGGCGAAGGTTGTCACCCTGTTGGCGTACATTGGCGAGCAGATTGTCGCGAACAATGACTTTCTGGACCGCCAGCGCGGCGGCACAGGCCATGGGGTGGCCCAGATAGGTGTGGCCGTGCTGGAACATGCCAGAGCCTTTGCGCATGGTGTCTATGATCCTGTCATGGACTAGCAAAGCACCGATCGGCTGATATCCTCCTCCCAGTCCTTTGGCAATGGTCACCATATCAGGCACGATCCCTTCCTGCTCGAAAGCGAAGAGTGATCCGGTGCGGCCCATGCCACACATGACTTCATCAAGAATCAGCAATATGCCGTGACGGTCGCATATTTCCCGGATACCTTTGAAATAGCCAGGTGTGGGTGGTACGGCGCCGGCTGTCGCCCCTACAACGGTCTCTGCACAAAAGCCGATGATTTTTTCGGGACCGATCTGCTGGATGGTCTGCTCGAGCTCCTGCAGCAGACGGTCAGTGTATTGCTGCTGAGTCTCGCCTTCACGACGTTCCCGATATTCAAAGCAGGGCGATACACGCCCTGTTTCCATCAGTAAAGGTGCGAACTGCTTGCGTCGCCATTCGTTTCCTCCGACGGCCAGAGCGCCGAGCGTGTTGCCATGATAGCTTTGGCGCCTGCCAATGAAAGTCGTGCGTTGCGGCTGACCAATCTCCACAAAATACTGTCTTGCCATTTTCAGCGCTGCTTCAACGGCCTCCGATCCGCCAGAAACAAAGTACACGCTGTTGAGGTCGCCGGGTACTTTTTCTATCAGCATGTCGGCGAGCGACTCTGCGGGCTCAGAGGTAAAAAATCCGGTATGGGCATAGCCTAGTTGATCGATCTGTGCGTGCATGGCAGCTATGACATCCGGATGTCCGTGCCCAAGGCAGGAGACCGCAGCTCCGCCCGATGCGTCGATATAGGTCTTGCCCGTCGTGTCTTCAATGTACAAACCTTGGGCGCTGCGTGCCACAGGAGGGGTCAGTCGCAAACTGCGGTGAATGATGTGTGACACGGGGTTGTCTCCAGGAGGTAACCGGATCAGCAGAGGGGTCAGTGCCATGGGTTGTGATCGCGGTCTGATATTTTTGCGGCTCAATTGATCTCGGTCAGTCAGGCAAGTTCATTAAGAGATTTGAGCCAAACTGTATGGAACGATTGATTCAAATAAATTTAATACGGAACATTTGTATCATCAATCGATTCGCGTAGTGGTTAACCCTGAAAGAGCGGTGTCCCGATTCAGAAATCTGATGCATGACGCTTGCAGACTCAGGCCGCTGCAATTAGAGATATCAGAGATAAGCCCCTGATCGCAAAAGATGCTGTTCTGCCTGATCGATGGGCTGGATGGCTGCAGGATCGCTTTGGGCAACCAAAGCCTCAAGCAGTGCTTCGACAGTGGCGATGCCAGCCGAGATCGAAGGAAAGAACGAGGGGCTTTCTACCGAGAATAATAATGAGACATCGGACTTCATCGCCAGGGGCGACGCCTCGCTGTCGGTGAGTGAAACCACGCTTGCTCCCGCTTGTCTGGCTGCGTCGATCACCTCGATACATTCTTTCGAATAGGGTGCAAAGCTGACCATAACGACTGCATCGCGCTTTTGTATCCGTCTTAATTGAAGCTCGAGTCCACCGCAGTGTCCATCAATCAGCTCGACTGAGTTTCTGAAGAGTCTGCAGCCGTAAAAGAGCGAGAAGGCGATTGCAAAGCTCGCACGAAATCCCACGACGTGGACAACCTTGGCTTTCTGCAAGAGATTGGTGACGGTTTTGAGTCTGGGCTCGATCTGGACTTGCGTCGTTTCAAGGTTTGAGCGGTAGGCCTCGAAAAGCTCACCCACCAGACCGCTGTCAGTTGAACGACCGGCCAGGCGTTTTGCTTTCTCCCCGTAGCCTTTGCCGTTCAAGCCAAGGTCCTTGACAAAGGAGTTTTTAAGATCTGGCCATCCGTCATAGCCGAGCTGGCTGGCAAGTCTGGACAGCGTCGACGGCAGGATGCCAGCACGATCGGCCAGCCCTCTCATTGAGTGAGTCACAACATCGTTTGGATGGTCGATCACATAACGGGCCGCCTCTTGCAGTCTTGGGGTCAGGACAGGGAAATGGCTAAGAATTTTCTGTTTGGAGTTCATGACGGACCATTCGCATCGGTGAGTTTTTAGTCACTGCACAGCAATTAAAGCATTCGATAGTGTGTTGAATATCTGGAGTAGTGTCTGACGCGGGATTACCCTTATCGAAATACAAATGTATCTGTGATTAAATTTTTGGAGCATTTGTTTCATCATGAGTTGTCTGTTGCGCAGTTTGAACCACGTAGTTCCCCTAAACGTCTACCTGGAGATTGACATGACGCCCGTGTCCTCTTTCAAACGCACTCTGCTTTCCGTCTGTGCGGGTCTGGCGATTGTCGCCACCGCTCCGGTGCACTCGCAAGAAGCGGCACCCAATCAGAATCTGCGTCTGGGGATGGGCGTTGATGACATCCGTACGCTAGATCCCTATTTCTCGACCAGCGTTGGTGAAACCCCGATTGTCGAGTTTGTCTACGAAGGACTGACCAAATTCCCGGATGGTGTCATCGATCCAGCCAGGATTCAGCCAGCGCTGGCGGAGTCCTGGAACGTTTCTCCGGATGGCCTTGCCTGGACTTTCAAACTCAGAAAAGGCGTTCAGTTCCATGGTGGTCATGGAGAGATGACGGCCGACGATGTGATTTTCAGTTATGAACGTCTGAAGTCTGACAAGACAGCTTCACCATTTCGGCAGAACCTCGCTGCTATAAAAAAAATGGAGAAGGTTGATCCTTACACTGTGCGACTTTACACAGAAGTCCCGGAGCCGAATCTGCCGGCTTTGCTGCTGAATGCCAACAAGGGTTACATCATGTCCAAGGCGGCCCTGGAGAAGGGTATCGACGTCAAGACGCATCCTGTTGGTACGGGTCCATTCGAATACGCTGAGTACAAACCGCGTGAATCTTTCAGGCTCAAGCGAAACGATGCTTACTGGGGCGGGAAACCGACCCTCGACAGTGTCACCGCTCAGTTTATGTCCAACGCCAGCACGCGTGAACTCGCTTTGCGCAATGGCGATGTGCATGCGATCGAGATTGCGGCATCCAAGGATGCGATTACCCGTATGCGTCGCGCAAACATGGAAGTGGATCTGACCGCACCGGCTAACGCATTCATTTTGTATTTCAACCCGACGATCAAGCCATTTGACAACATTGACGTTAGAAAGGCACTGTCTTACGCCACTGATCGGAAGTCGATGCTGCAGTTTCTCGGCGAAGAGGTCTCTGGCGAGGAGCTCAGCCCGTTGCCCTCAGGCTATCTGGGGCACAACAAGAATGTTGCAAAGTACGATTTTGATCCGAAAAAAGCCAAGGAACTGCTCGCCAAAGCCGGATTTCCAAACGGTTTTTCAGCCACAGTGATTGTCAGCAACAACAACATCTACCTGCCGCCGATGCAGATCATTCAAGATCAGTGGCGCAAGGTTGGTGTGGACCTCAAGCTTGACGTGGTCGATCATCCTACCTATCACCGACAGATTCGCCAGAATCTGAATCCCGTGGTGATTTATGGTGCCTACCGTTATCCGCTCGATGGAAATCGCTATCTGAACGAGTTCTTCCATTCCCGCTCGACAATCGGCAAGCCAACCGCATCGACCAACTTCTCTCATTACGAAAAGGTTGACGAGTTGCTGAACAAAGCACAGACGGAAAAGGATCTCAAGAAGCGAATCGAATACTGGGAGCAGGCTCAGGCGATCATTATGGATGACGCCATGGCGATTCCCCTGTTCACTCGCAAGTACGCTATGGCCCGTAGTCCCAAACTTGATCTTGGTCACCCGCAGCAAAGCTACGCTTTCTACACATTTACCCCAAAGACTCGACTGCTCAAGTAAAAAGGTCATGAGAGCTGCGGTGGTTTTGCAGGCGCTTTTCAGCACAGGAGTCGGGTTTGTTTAACTATGTTGTGAGGCGTCTGCTATCGGCGGTGGTCATCATGTGGGCGGTGACTACTCTGGTCTTCTTTGCGATGCGCCTGGTGCCGGCAGACCCTGCCGAAGTCATTCTGGGTGACAACGCGACCGAAGAGTCCTTGCAGGCCATTCGGGAAAAGACAGGGCTGAACCTGCCCCTGCTGCAGCAATACCGGATATTCATGACCGGGCTCCTGCACGGCGATCTGGGGCGCTCACTGATCAATAACCAGTCAGTGTCTGAACAGATCGCAGCCTTGTTTCCTTACACACTGGAGCTGGCTCTTGGGTCGCTCTTTGTCGGTGCGATTATCGGCATTCCACTTGGTGTACTCACGGCCGTGCGGCGAAACACCTGGGTTGACTACCTGGGACGAATCTTCGCTTTGTCCGGCTTTTCGTTTCCGGCGTTCTACCTGGGTATTCTGCTGTTACTACTGTTTTCTGTGTATCTCAACTGGTTTCCGGTGGTTCATGCTTTCAGTGAGGGTGGCTGGATTGAGCGCATCAGGAATCTGGCATTACCCGCGCTCAGTCTGGGGATCATTCAGGCTGCCTACATCACTCGTCTGACTCGATCCTCCATGCTTGAGCAACTTGAGCTCGATTATGTGAGAACGGCCCGAGCCAAAGGACTGTCTGAATCGACCATTCAGTACAAGCACGTACTTCGAAATGTCATGATTCCGGTGATCACGGCCATCGGTCTTTATACCGGAGCCATTCTTGGTGGTGCGGTTCTGACCGAAACTGTTTTTAATCGGCCAGGCATTGGAAAGCTCCTCATTGGTGCGATTGCTCAGCGTGACTACACGCTGATTCAGTCCGGATTGATGATTTTTTCTTTCATCGTTGTCCTGATCAACCTGCTAGTTGACCTGAGCTACACGCTATTTGATCCCCGGGTGAAGTATGACTGAATCGAGTGCAGTGGCGGCTGGAGCGGACACACCGAGTGCCGCTGCATCGGCCATATCGACTACACCAGCCCCACCGCAGAGTTTTCTGAAGCTTATAGGCCGCACTCTGAAGTCAGACATTCCTGCCTTGATCGCGACGCTGTTTATTCTGGCGCTGGTGTTCGTAGCTGTTTTTGCGCCATGGGTCGCTCCCTATGATCCTTTGGAACAGAACATCGTCAATTCGTTTGCCGAGCCGGGTGCGCAACACTGGTTTGGCACAGATGAGTACGGACGTGATCTGCTCAGCCGGCTGATATACGGTGCCCGTCCAGCGCTCGTGGTGGGTGTGCTGTCAGTTGTATTTGCGATGATGATTGGAGTGCCTGTCGGCATGATGGCAGGGTTGATCATGGGTCGCTTTGACCGTGCTGTGGGCTGGGTCGTCGACATTTTGCTGGCATTCCCGCCGCTGCTGATGGCACTGATGGTTGTCACGTTGCTTGGCTCCAGCCTGCCGATGCTGGTGCTTGCCATCAGCATCTCCAGCGTGCCGATGTTCATCCGCCTTGCGCGTGGCTCAACTCTGGTGGTCAAGAACTTTGACTTTGTGCATATGGCTCGAACGTATGGCGCATCCAACCTTCGCATCATCACCTACCACGTGCTGCCCAATGTGATCGGACCGATTATCGTGATTGGCACCCTGAGCATTGCTGGCGCGGTTCGCGAAGAAGCCAGCTTGAGCTTTCTGGGGATGGGCGTGCTTCCACCTGCAGCAAGTTGGGGCAATCTGATTCGCGATGGCATCAACAACATATTTGATGCGCCCAGCCTGTCAATCCTGCCGGGTGCGATTCTCACCGTAACCGTGCTGGCGTTCAATATGCTGGGTGACACTTTGCGCGACATCCTTGATCCTCGGGGATTGACCAACCGGACCGTTACCAAGAAAGCCTGATGCAGAGAGTCGCCCATGTCTGAATGCACGCCCGATAGTTTGCAACCCTTGCTTGAAGTCGATCGACTGCGAGTCGGGTTTGAAACACAACAGGGGCCGCTGACCGTTGTCGATGGTGTTTCATTCGATGTCGGTGTCGGTGAAATCGTTGCTGTCGTTGGTGAGTCGGGTTGCGGTAAAAGTGTGACGGCCCTTTCGCTTACCCAGCTTGCGGGTGCCCACGCCAGGATACTTGGCGGGCAGGTCCGGTTCCAGTCCACCGATCTCGGTACGCTTGGCGAGCCCCGGTTGCGCAAAATTCGTGGCAAGGATATCAGCTACATCTTTCAGGAGCCGATGACCTCGCTGAATCCG
The DNA here is from genome assembly GCA_964491995.1 of uncultured Orrella sp. Lineage (GTDB taxonomy): Bacteria > Pseudomonadota > Gammaproteobacteria > Burkholderiales > Burkholderiaceae_B > Algicoccus. The sequence continues at coordinate 15,230 of CAZBIN010000007.1, read as the reverse complement.
GTCTACACCGTCGGCGAGCAGATTATGGAGCCTTTGATGTTGCACCTCGGGATGAGCAGGTCGCAGGCGCGACAAGAGGCCATTCGTTTGCTTGATGTGGTCAATATCCCGTCGCCAGCAGCCCGGATCAAGGAGTATCCCCATCAACTGTCTGGAGGTATGCGCCAGCGCGTCATGATTGCGATGGCACTGGCCTGCAAGCCGAAGTTGCTGATTGCCGATGAGCCAACCACAGCTCTTGACGTGACGGTGCAGGCGCAGATCCTGGATTTGCTGCAAAGCCTTCAGCAGGAGCTTGGCATGGCCATCTTGCTGATTACGCACGATATGGGTGTCGTTGCGGAGTTCTCCCACAGGGTTGTTGTCATGTATGCAGGACGGGTCGCTGAAACAGGCAAGACTGAGGATATTTTTAGAAACCCACGCCATCCGTATACCCGGGCACTGCTCAACAGCATTCCACCGATTGACAAGGAGGTTGATCGTCTACCCACGCTTTCTGGAACGGTTCCAAGTCCGGCAAGTATGCCCGCAGGATGCCGGTTTCATGATCGCTGCGCGGAAGCACGGGACGTATGTCGTCAGGCTTTCATCGAACCTTTTCCTGTAGGGGCGTCACATGCTGTGGCTTGCATCCGGGATTCGGGATACCAGATTCCGGCAGGAGCGTTCAGATGAGTCAAGTGGAGGGTGCATTGGAACCGATGTTACGAGTCAGAGATCTTGCCATGCACTTCCCGGGACCATCGGCCGGATTTCTGCAGCCTAGATTGCCGGTCAAGGCAGTGGACGGTGTTTCGTTTGATATCGCGCAGGGAAAGACGCTGGGTCTGGTCGGCGAGAGTGGTTGCGGTAAATCCACGACTGCCAGACTGATCATGAGAATCCTCAAGCCGACCTCTGGGTCGATTCTGCTTGATTCGCATGACATTACTCACATGACACAGGCCAAGCTGCGCGCTTTGCGACCCCGGTTTCAGATGGTTGCTCAAGACCCCTTCAGTTCACTCAATCCCCGCATGCGCGTCGGAAAAATTCTTCAAGAGCCACTGCTGATTGCGGGTGCAAGTGTTCAGGACCAACGGCAAAAGATAGTGCAAGCCCTCGAGAGAGTTGGGCTGGCTGCGCAACATAGAGAGCGCTTCCCGCATGAGTTTTCCGGGGGGCAACGCCAGCGCATCGCGATTGCCAGAGCGCTGGTGCTTGATCCGAAGGTTGTCATCTGTGATGAGCCGGTCTCGGCACTGGATGTATCTGTGCAGGCACAGATCATCAATCTGATGCAGGATCTGCAGCGTGATGCCGGGCTGACCTATCTCTTTGTCAGCCACGATCTAAGTGTTGTCAAACATATTGCCGACGATGTGGCTGTGATGTACCTGGGCAAGCTCGTCGAAGTTGGACCTAAACGGCGCATTTTCTCTGCACCTCGCCACCCCTACACGCAAGCGTTGCTCTCGGCAATTCCGCGAACCAGCTTTGGTGTCAAGCCGGACCGGATCATTCTCAAGGGTGATTTGCCCAGTCCCATCAATCCGCCGCCAGGATGTCGCTTTCATACCCGTTGTCCGATTGCGCAACCGGTTTGTCGAGAACTTGATCCGCCGTTAACCGCAACCGCACTGGACGATGGAACTTCGCATGCCGTCTCGTGCCATTTTCCGCTGGTCTGATCGCCAGCTTTTGAAGTCTGTCCTTACTTAGCCGGAAACTAGAGAGCGCTCACATGAACACCCAGCCCAAGAGATTCAAGATTGCGATTGCAGGCTTTCAGCTTGAGTCGGTCAGCTATCTTCCAACACCGTCAACCCTTGCGGATTTTGAGTCTGTTGCGCTTCGAGGACAGGACATTCCGGCTCAACTGCGTGGCACCAACACCGTGATGGGTGGCTTCATCAAAGTCTGCGAGCAGGCAGACGTCGAGATGATGCCGATCGTCCAGACGACTCAAGGCGCAGCAGGACCTGCCACAGACGAGGCGGTCGAGTTCTACATCAACGAGATTTCCCAGGCAGTGCAGAAACATCATACGGAGCTCGACGGGGTGTTGCTGTTTCTTCATGGTGCATGCTGGTCACCTGGCTACCATGACCCCGAGCAGATCATTATCAGCAAGATCCGTGCGACCATTGGACCCGACAAACCGCTGGTTGTGGCCTTTGACTATCATGGCAACCTTGATCAGAAGTCGATCGAGTGTGCAGACGGTGTGTTCGCGTATCGCAAGTCTCCCCATACCGATGCGGGTCAGACGGGTGAGCGCGCGGCGGACTGCATGGTTCGAATCCTGCGTGGGCAGATCAAACCTTCGGTTCATCTGGTCAAGCCAGGCGTTTTGGTGCCGAGTATTTTCAGTGCGACAGATCTCAGGCCACTGGCCGATATCATTGAGCAGGCACGCCTCGCCCAAGAGCAAAGTGATCAGTATCTCGACATCACGATCATGGCGGGGTTTTCTTACACCGATGCTCACAACACCGGTTTCAGTGTGATGTGTACCGTCGACGGTGATTCCGCCCGGGCCAGGCAAGCCATACAGACACTCTCGGACCGAATCTATAGAGAAAGGCAGGCGCTGTACCGTCCAGTACCCGTGTATTCGTGTGCAAAGGCAATCGAGCGGGTCGAAAAGGCACTGGCCAGCCGGAACGGTCGAGGCAAGCCCTATGTGTTGCTCGAACACGCCGACAGGGTCAATGACTCGAGCTATCTGCTGCAAGAAATGGTCAAGCGAATGCCTGCCTACAAAGTTGCATTTCCGTTTCTCTGGGATCCAGAGGCTGCCAGGCAGGCAGAACAGGCAGGGGCAGGTCAAACCATCAGTGTCAAGCTGGGTGGGCACTCATCAGACAAGGCCGGTCCTCGACTCACTGTGCGCGCCAAGGTGCTCTGGGTAGGAAAGAAGTCGTTTCACAATACCGGAAGCTACATGCGTGGTTTGCCTGTCAATCTGGGATTGTCGGCTTTGCTGGACGTCCACGGCATGAGTGTCAGTGTAGTCTCGAAGTCTCACACGGCAGTCAATGGCGACGCTTTCTATATCTTCGATCAGAAGCCAGAAGATTTTGATGTGATTGTGTTGCGTTCCAAGACCCATTTCAGAGCGTTTTATGAAGAAGCCTCTGAAGAAATCCTGATCGTCGATACCCCGGACTATGGTCCGGCGGACCTGACCACACAGCCTTACCATTTTCTTGACACGGCTTCTTGCTACCCGTTCAAACCGTAGGGGCGGTCTTTGGAGTGGGTGAGCAGCCGCTTCCTGCTCGCTGTAGCCCTCAGGCTGACAGGGGCAGGAGTCACAGGGTCAATGGGTGGTTGATCATTGTTACCCGTCGGCCCTGCTCATGATTGGCATTCTCGGCTGGATACCTACTTCTGGTGGTGATGCGCGAGGGCTTCTTCTTCGACCATGGCCTTGATGTCACGTGCCATGGGATTGCGCAATTCTTCCAGAACGTGACCGACCAGCCCGATAGCGCGAGCGTACACGCCAATCCCGCGCACGATCTTCCAGTCAATCGACAACTCGCTGGCGATGGCGGCAATGGCACCTGTTGCGTTCACGGGCAGCGACTTGCCAGACTGCTCGCTGGCATGGTGTGCGATGGCGGTCATGAGCTTGACGTAAGGTCCGTCAAAACCGTTTTCCTGAGCAATTTCGAACAATCGGGTCGTACGGGGGTCAATCGGCTTGTGCATGTGATGACCGATGCCTGGGATGCTGCGCCGGTTTGCGCGCATGTCCGACACAATCTGACTGGCTAGCTGATCAATATCGCATTCAACCTTCGGGTCTGGCAGGTTGGTCTGAAGGATTTTTGCGGCGGTTTCCATGCTTCCCACAAATACACTACCCAGCCCGTTCAAGCCGGCGGCTACCGCGGCTTGCATGGCTTCGGGCGCGCCTGCCAGGGTCAGCCTGGCCACAATAGCGCTAGGCGTCATGCCGTGCTCGACCAAAGCGACCGAGATCGCTTCAAACATCATGGACTCTTGCTGGTTGGGAAGCCTGTCCATCATTTCCAGAAATGCCATGTCACCGAGGGAAACTTTTCCCAGAATGTCACGGCAAAGATCCATGCCTTTGACGGTGATGGTGGTTTCGGTGCTCCATGCGATGTCGGAGCGCAGCTGCTTGCGTTTTGCCATGGTTCTCTCTTTAGGTATTCTGAAAATCTTTCGCCTGCGCGTGCAATGACTTGTCGTCACGTAAGGCAGATTTGAGAATCTTGTGGGTTGGGCCAAGTGGCATCGAGTCTGTCAACACGATGTAACGGGGGACTTTCATCGCCGCCAGGTGCCCTTTGCACCATTCGTGAAGGATTTGCTCAGAAACGTTCTCGCCGGGTTTTGCAACGGCAACCAGAAGAATCTCGTCCTCACCTAGATCCGAAGCGACTGCGACAGCCGCTGTCTGCGCAATCTGGCCTTGCTGCATCACGACCATCTCGATTTCAGCAGCAGCGATGTTCTCCCCGCGTCTGCGAATGATGTCTTTGATCCGTGACAGGTGATAGTAGAACCCGTCCTGATCGACCTTGACCAGATCGCCGGTCTTGAGCCACCCATCGTGAAAGGCTTTTGCAGTCTGCTCCGGATCTCTGAAATAGCCCTGCATCACAATCGGCGTCTTGACCCAGAACTCACCGGGTTGATCGATCCCGACGTCGTGACCCTGCTCATCGACCACTCGGCATTGTGCCCACGCAATCGAAGGATCCGGGTGCTGGCCAACGGTGCCCATACTGCCGGGCTTGTCAGGGCCCTCCCATGGGTTGCATGTCACACCTGGAATCTCTGTCATGCCAAATCCGGAGAACAGCTTATCGATGCCAAACTCTTGTCGGAAGGTCGCTGCAGCTGCCTTTCGCACGCCATAGGCAACTCGGATCTGATGATCCGGGCGAAACTCGCTGCGGTCCCGGTTGCACAGGATACTGCCCACGGCCTCGATGACATTGACCACGGTGGCGCCTTGGTCAGCCGCGGTCTGCCAGAACGTTGATGCCGAGAACCGCGGCACCAGAATCATGCAGGCGCCGCTTGCCAGGGTGCCGCCCAGAGAATAAAACATTGCATTGACATGAAAGAACGGCAATATGATCATGATCCGGTCCGTTGGCTGCAAATGCAGGCGACTGACGTTGGCTTCGCCAGCGGTGACCAGGTTGTAGTGGCTGTGCATGACACCTTTGGGAAACCCGGTTGTGCCAGATGTGTAGATGATGATGCAGGTGTCGGTGCTTTTGACCGGAATCGTCTCAGCGGGCTCGGTCCCGGTGGTCTGGCGAGCCGGATCGATCAGCGTCTCGATGTCTGGCAAACCTACCGGGTTCGGGCCGATTGTGATCTTCCATACTGTGGAACTCATCTGCGAGGTGATTTCTTCAATCACGGGTAACAAGGACGGCTCGCAAATGACGCCAGAAACATCGGCATGATTCAGAATGTATCCTGCTTCGCGAGCCCCGAACTCTGGGTTGACGGGGACAAGAATGGCACCCAGTCTTGCCAGTGCAAACAGGGCCAGGACATGAGATATATCATTTCTGGCCATGATAGCCACGCGCATGCCATGACCCACGCCTATCTCATTGAGTGCGCGGGCAAACCTTCGCGACTGTAAGTCAAACTCTGCCCATGACGTCGTGCGTTCATCCTGGATGATAAAAGGCTCGCTGCCTTTGACTTCGCACCGGCTGTCGAAAGCGTCCTGCAAAGTGGCGTTGTGAGATCTGTAGCTGCGAATGACTTCAAATGGTGATTTCATGAGTGCTGCCGCGTGTTAAAAGCTGATTTCAGTGGAGCGATTATGACTGAAATGACGACATTGCCCAGAGTCGTTCAACAGCAAACTTGACCTTACAAAGGAGACAGAAATGTCCAGAAAATTGAGCTTGCTTGCAGCAGGGGTGATTGCTTTTGGTGCAGTGAGCAGTGCTATTGCCAGCGAGACTTTCCCTGAGCGTCCGATCCGGATTGTGGTTCCTTTTGGGCCTGGTGGTGGCGGCGATTTTATTGCCAGGGCCTGGTCCAACGAACTTGCCGAGGTCCTCAAGCAACCGGTGATCATCGAGAACAAAGGTGGTGGCAACACGGTTCTGGGGACTCAGACCGTTGCCCAGGCCAAGCCCGATGGATACACGTTGCTGTTTGTCAGTCAGGCGATTGCTACAAATCCGACGCTACTGCCTGAACTGCCGTACCAGACACCGGGCTCATTTGCACCCGTGGCAAGAGTCATCACTTATGCAATGGGCTTTGCAGTCAACGCCAAGTTGCCATACAACAATGTTCAGGACCTGATTGCCTTTGCACGCAAGAATCCTGGTGATCTCTCCATGGCCACCTCTGGCGAGGGGTCAGCGACAGACCTCGCAACTGAAGAGTTTATGGCAGCTACTGACACCAAAGTCATGAAAGTGCCCTTTAAAGGCGCGAAAGATGGTGCAGTTGCTGTCGCAAGCGGTCACGTCGCTTCGCTGTTTACAGGCATGTCTCAGCTCAAGCCCTTGATTGATAGTGGCATGATCCGCCTGATCGGAACTTCCGGCTCGCAAAGACTGGTGTCAGCACCTGACGTGCCGACGATTGCCGAGCAGGGTGTCAAAGGGTTCGATGCGGTTGTCTGGTGGGGAGTTCTTGCGCCAGCCGGTACGCCAAAGCCTATTGTTGACAAGATCAATGCAGCACTGAAGCAGGCCTTGCAGCAGCCGCAGGTGCAGGAGCGACTTAAAGTTATTGATGGTGTGGTGCAAGTAACCAGCCCGAGTGAGTTTGAGAGCTACATCGTGGCTGAGATTGCCAAGTTCAAGGCTTTGCTCAAGCCGGCTAGCACGGCAAAATAATAGTGTGTTGGTCGGCTTGTCTACACACTAACGGATTCGGTCCGCTGACGCAAGCCAGACAAGATGATGGAGCATGTGATGACGCACGATCCCCGGATACGCAAGCTTGTCACTTACGCTGAACAGACGCTCGGCGAACATGGGCAGTCGCTGAGCGCACCGACTTGCAGGGCGTGGGCAGCCGCTGTGGTCCAGATTACCGACAAACGTCTGGATCATCTCGATTCCTTGTCTGTGCTCGGTGAACAGCTTGGCGGGAAACTGGGCGAGATGGCGCTCCAATGCCTCGGGCAGACGGGTAAGAGCCCTTTAGCTTACGGCAAGAGCGCTATCGTCGGTAGTGCATGCGAGATTGAACACGGCGCGGCGATTCTTCACCCGAAACTCGGCAAGCCGCTGCGAGCCCTGATCGGACAGGGCAAAGCCCTGATTCCTTCTTCAGTCAAGCGCGGTGGACCGGGGCGCTCGATTGATGTGCCCTTGCACGGTGCGGATGATGAGTGGGATTTTGCGTTGCTTGACTCGATCGAAGCCATGGTGCCAGACGCTCCACGAGAAGATGAGGTTGTGGTGTTTGTCGCTCTGGCACATGGCGGGCGAGCGGCGGCGATCATCGGCAAACAGTCAACGGCTTAAGAAGACGGGTAAAAGTAGCAGTCACAGTCAACCAAAGGAGACAATTAACATGATGAAACTGTATTGTTCGACGAATTCTCCCTACGCACGCAAGGTCAGGGTGGTTGCGCGAGAACTTGGTATTGCAGACCAGATCCAGCCCATCGACACCGACCCAAGAGATTTGACCAAAGGATTTCCCCAGATCAATCCCGTGAGCAAGATTCCTGCACTGATTGCCAGCAATGGTGACTTGATCATTGACTCGCCAGTGATCTGTGAATACCTCAACGATGTCTACGGACAAGGACAGTTGTTACCTTCTCAGCCTGAGCAGGCCTGGAAGATGCGCTCTCTGGTGGCCTTGGCTGACGGCATTCAGGACGCTGGCATGGCGGTACGCCTCGAAGGTATGCGCCCGCCCGAGTTGCAGTCAGAAGACTGGGTCAACCGTCAGTTTGGCATGGTTAAGCGCGGCATTGCCCGAATGGAGGCTGAGCTTGACCAGTTTTCTGAAGGCGTCAATCTGGTGGGTATCAGTCTGGCCTGCACCATTGAATGGCTGAAATTCAGATTCGGACATGTCGACTGGATGGGTCCGCATCCTAAGCTGACCGCCTGGCTTAAAGACTTTGCTGCCCGCGACTCGATGCAGTCGACAGTGCCTGGCAAGCCACTCTGAGCGGATAGTCGACCACCCGGTAGCCGACTGATTGGCGGCGGTTGTGCAACAGCACAATCGCCGCCATCTTTTTGTTTGCTTGGACGGGCACCACCAACGATCTTTGATAAATCCAGTTCCGAACGGTTTCAAGCAAAGACCTGATCTTGATCAAGTCCGTACCCGGGTTTTTGAGTGAGAATAAAAAACTCCGACGTGCGCTGCCTCGGTCGTCTTTGCAGCGTTTTCGCTTATCTGGGTACGCTCATGACGCATTGTGCACGGCGCTCTCTGTCCAATACATTCCTGTTGGTTCTCATTCTGTTTCTTCTCGCGGGCTCCAGTGCTTTCGCGCAGTCAGCGATCTGGGCCGGTGAGTGGGATGGTCGCTGGCGCAATGGTGGTGCGCGATTGGCTCTGGAGCAACAGGGCGATCGCGTCTCGGGCATCTATTTGCCTTACGGTGGAAAAATCGAGGGCATCGCCAAAGGACGTGAACTCGTCGGTCACTGGACCCGGGACGAAGCGACTGAAACTTTTACGGCAGTTCAGTCGCCCGATGGTCGCAATTTCACGGCTCGACTCGGTAGCGGTGAGTGGTGGACGGGCGTGCGAACGAGCAAGGACCAGGAGTTCCTGGGCCAGCCTGTTGACCAATCCAGCCCGGCCATGACAATCCATCATTTTTTGATGACGATGAATGCGGTGGGGCCGGGAAAGATGGAGTTGCTCAGTGAGGCTTCTCACCTGATCGACTGGACTGCACTCCCGGAGTTGAAAATCAGTCAGGTTGATTACACACAACGCCTTTTTGATGTGCTCGACCGATTGACGTTCAGACCTTGGGATTTGCAGCGCTCTCATGAAGGACAGTCCTATCAGACAATGCTTGCGCAGTCGGGATCGGACCTTACCATCGCGCTGGGGTTTGTCAAGAGGGGACAGGACTGGTTTATTTTGCCACCACCGGTTGATCTGCTCGATGAGCGCCTGCGTGAAATGAAGGTGTTCAGGCAAAAAAAGGATATCCGCAAGATCAGTGGCTTTCAGTCTCCACGAGATACGATTCGCTCACTGGTGACCCGGTTTGATGATGCAGACCGAACATCGGTTGACCAAGTTATCGATGCAATGGACTTGTCGAGATTTTCTGCTCTGGAAAAAAAGTATGAGGCCCCGCGACTTGCAGGATATCTTCAGCGGACATTGTCCCGTGTCGGGACACCGACCTGGCAGGAAATTCCCGACGATCCCAACTCTCTTGAACCTTATGTCTATTTCGAGCATCCGGTGGGCCAGATTGTCGTGGCACCCGTGGACACTGAGCAAGGCACGGTCTGGAAATTCACCCAGGACACGCTAAAGAACATCCGCCCACTTTATTCAGCAATTGCCGAGATGCCGCTTTCGAGTGTGCTTCAGAACCAGCGAGTGTCCCGCAGCCCGTATTTTATTGTCAGGGATACGGTGGCTGACTGGCACGACACTCTGGTGGTCCCGGTCGGACCCATGGAGCTCTGGCAGTGGCTTGGACTCATCTGCGCACTCGCACTTGCCTACTTCATGGGGCTGATTGTCAGTATCTGGGTCGGCGTCCCACTGTTGCGCTACTTCGAGAAAAATTTCAGCGAACATCCGTTCTATCAGATCAGTCTCTCCTGGGCACTGCGATTGCTTTTTATGGGTATGACACTTCGGTCAGTCGACGAACCCCTGGGACTGCCCGATGTGGTGGAGGTGCTGGTTCTGACATTGAGCTGGTCAGCCATCATTCTGTCCGTCGCCATCTTCTTGTTGATCCTTGTCAATCTGGTGGCTGAACGTATCGGCGATCTCAGATCTCTTGCAGGGCACAACATCACACTGGTGTCGCTGACTGCGGGCGTACTCAGGGTGGTGGTGCTGTTGTCTGCATTGCTGTTGCTCGCCGATGTGCTCGAGATTCCCTATCAGGGCGTGTTGGCAGGTCTGGGCATTGGTGGTCTTGCCGTCGCTCTGGCCGCGCAGTCAACGTTGCAGAACTTCATCTCAGGTATCACTTTGTATTTTGATAAGCCAATTGCCATTGGCGATTACTGTCGTTTTGGTAGCCGCGAAGGCACGGTCGAGTTTATTGGCATGCGTTCGACCCGAATCCGTACGCTGGACAGGACGGTGGTTACGATCCCAAACAGCGAGTTCTCCAACATGCAGATCGAGAACTACGCCCAGCGTGACCGGCTGTTTCTGAACACAACTTTGCAACTGCGCTATGAGACCACGCCGGATCAGTTGCGGTATGTCCTTGCGGAGATCAGAAAACTTCTGCTGGCTCACCCCAAAGTGGCATCAGAGCCGTTGCGGGTCCGATTCAACGGGTTTGGTGCCTACTCCCTGGATATTGAGATATTTGCGTATGTGCTGACTAACTCCAAGCCGGAGTTTCTGGCAATCCGGGAGGACATCTTTCTGCGCATGATGGTGCTGATCAAAGACGCGGGTGCCCAGTTCGCCTTCCCATCTGCGGTTCATTATGAGGCCAAAGATGCGCCAAGCGATGAAGCGAAAGTTCGCGATGCCGAGGCAGCGGTCGCGAGATGGCGTGAGCAAGGGAATCTTCCATTCCCCGATTTGTCCTGGCAAGAAAAGTTCGAGCTCAGAGAAACCCTCGACTACCCGCCTGACGGGTCTTCTGTGGCCAGAGAGTACAACCCATCGGTTATCACAGGTCTCGATCTGGATGATTCTCAACCCAAATCATCTTGACCGGTTGAAGCACTCTCCTGGCGTGCCGGTATTTCAACGGCCGGTTTGAGGTTTGTTAGAGTGGAGCACTCTAATCATTTGATATCGGTTCTGGTTGTCTATGAGAATTGCAAGTTTGTCAGCTCGGTTGATAGTCATTGGGTTAGGACTCACCGTGCTGGCCGGTCTCGCTTATGGCGGTCTCTACTGGGATTTTCTGAGGCGCAGTACCGGAGAATCGATGCAAACGGAGCTTCCGAGAGTTGCCGTCGTGGTCACCGGAGATTCTCAAAGAATCAGGTTTGCGCTCGCTGCCATGGACGCTGGCAGGTTTGACCGGCTGTATGTTGTTGGCGAAGGGATCGATGCCAAGCGTTTTGCGCTGCAGTTTGGGCTCTCGGCCCGGTTGCAGCAGGCGCTGGAGTCTGGTGATATTGTGATTTCCACGAAATCGACATCGACACTGGAAAACGGTATCGAAGCCCGGTGTCTGTTGCGCGATCAAGACCGGATCAGCGAAATCACGCTTATCACGTCGCAGTACCACATGCCTCGGACATCGCTCGTGTTTGACCGTGCGCTAGGAGCGGGAATGGGGGTTGTCCGCCTGTCGTCAGATCCTGCAAAAGATAACCGTATCCCGCCTGTGCGTGAATCGGAGTGGCAAAAGTTTCTTGCCAGCTGGGTGATCACTCTCGCTCCTCAGTCATTCTGGAGCTCTGGGCCTGTCAAGCCTTGTCCTTGAAGGGATTGGGGCTTGTCCAAACTGCGGTGCCAGATGATTCTAGAGACCGACAGAATAAATAATGTAATGGGCTCCTCCCACCTGAGGGGCTGATTGATGCAAGAGTTACCCACCGTGCCGCTCGCCTTGCGCCATAGAGGGGCGCCACGGCGGCGCCGTGGATAACTCAGAGCCAGCGTCAGGGTTCAGTGGACCCTCACGGGCCGACGGCATCAAAGTGCCCAAGGTGGATGGTCGCGGTGATCTCCACAGGCAAACCGGAGGGTCCAACAAAAATGTTAGCAAAACTGTTGTCGGAATCGATATCGCCAAGCGCGTGTTTCAGTTGCACTGGGTTGATGGGGACACAGGCCAGATTGTGCGCCAGCAACTCAAGCGTGCCCGGTTTCTGGAGCACTTTGCCCGCCGGCAGCCGTGCCTGATGGGTATGGAATGCTGTGGTGGTGCACAGCACTGGGCCAGACAACTGACGATGATGGGGCATGAAGTCAAGCTTTTGCCGGCCAGATCGGTCAAACCCTTTATGACTGGCAACAACAATGACAGCCACGATGCGCGAGCCATCTCTGATGAAGCCTCACAAAAATGGATTTTCTTGTCAAGCAGCGTGCTGTGATTTACCAGTTTAAATATTTGATATTTATAGTTTTTATCAAAAATATGGTGTTCTAAGAGCGTTGGTGTGTCGGGTGTGGTTCTGAGACTTTCTTCACAGTTGCTGACAGTACTGCTTTTCCCTGGCCGTTTGGATGTGAAATTGATTGGCATCTACAAGAGAGTCTGTACAATGAAAACGGGTCGTGTAGACAGCTGGAAGGTTTTGAGCTTTGTGAGCAGAAAGCAAAGGTTGGCGCGGTCTCTGGCCAAACTGGATGTGGTTTCGAAAGCGCTTTTGTCTTGCAAGAGTGTGTTGGATATGCGAGTGAAAAAGCAATGAGATCTTGATGAGCGATCAGTCGATTCTGGACATTCTGTACAGGTTACCGGTCAACGGGAGTGCGATTCATCAGCACGATCTCGCAAAGCTGCTCAAAGATGCCAAGCTTGAACTTCCCGAAAAGCAGATTGCGGCTGATCTAGAGCGGCTTTGCGCAATGGGCATGGCGGTATGTCTGGGCGAGGGGGAGTTTGCGCGCGCGGACCAAGGCCAGATCCACCTCGGCCTGGCAGAGCTGATGGCCCAGATTGCCACAACACTGATACATAGCGACAGTCGGGAGATTCCTCAACGCATCACCGATGCATTGCGCCGGGTCACCCAATACACTGGCGCTGATCGAGGTTATGTCTTTGACTATGACTTTGAGCGCAAACTCGCTTTTTACCAATACGAGTGGTGTTCGCAAGGTATCAGTGCGCAGATCGACATTTGGCCCAATATTCCGTTCGCAGCGCTCGATCAAGCTGGATGGGTTGAACCGCATACGCGTGGCGAAGTGGTGGTGATCGACGATGTTGCAAGCATCAAGAATGAAGGTCTGCGCAAGTGGCTGGCAGATCAAGACATCAAGAGCGTCGTGTCAGTACCCATCATGGCTGACGATAAGTGTCTTGGGTTTGTCGCTTTTGATTCCGTCAGACAGCGTCGCAATTACCGTGCGACGGAGGTCCGTCTGCTCGAGACGCTGGCCCGAATGCTGGCAAACCTGTATTGGCAGCAGGCTGATCGACGGGCGCTTGACCAGGCGCATGACAATCTGGAAGTGATTGTTGAAGGAACGGAAATCGGCACCTGGATCTGGTGGTTGCGTGATGGGCGACTGGAGATCAACGAAAACTGGGCCAGCATGCTGGGTTATACCCGCAAGGAGCTCGAGCCGGTTTCGATTGAAACCTGGGAGAGACTGTCTCACCCCGACGACCTTGCACTCGCCAAAGAGCAGATCGCGCAGAACCTGGATGGAACGCGCCATTACTACGATGTAAAACTGAGAATGCGCCACAAGCGAGGTTACTGGGTGCTTGTCCAGACTCGCGGACGCTTCATGCAGCGTGATCCGTCAGAGGGAATGGTTGTTGTTGGCATTCACCAGGACGTCACAGAGCGTGAACGCGTCAATCAGGAACGTCAGTTGCTGTCCAACATCATCAATCAATCGCCGGTTGTGGCATTTCGCTGGAGTCATGAGCCGGGATGGCCCGTTGAGTTTGTCAGTCAAACGGTCAAGATTTTTGGCTACACGGTTGAAGAGTTCACCAGTGCAAAACTGAATTTTCAGGATCTGATTCATCCAGATGATTCCACGCGTATCAGCAACGAAGTGGCGGAGTACCTGAGCAACGGACCGGATGTCTATCGCCAGACCTATCGCCTGCGACATGGGCAGGGGCACTGGATCTGGGTTGATGACTTCACCTGGTTGACGAGAGACAGGGATGGCAAGGTCACGGAAATAAATGGAGTGTTGCTCGATATTACTGAACGCAAACAGCTTGAGCGTGCATTGAAACTGCACGCGACGCTGATCAACAACTCTGTCGATGTTGTGGTCTTGAGAGATTCCGAATTGCGGTTCAGGACCGTGAACCAGGGCTTTTTGTCGCTTGCCAACCTGTCCCTTGAAACGGTGATTGGTCGAACCGATGACGAGGTGTTTGGCGATGTGGTGGCTCAAAAATATATCGATGTGTATCAGAGCAACACGCGTCGCGCATTGGCACTCGAGCGAGGCGAGAGTTTTGTGGTTGAGGACGTATTTCCTGGATCTGATGGTCAGCTGCGGCATTTCCGCACACGCCATTTCCCGGTCTTTGATGATGAAACCAGCGAGCTTTTAGGGGCTGCGACGATTTCAGTTGAAATCACCGATCTGAAGCGGGCACAAGCGGCCATCGCCAATAGCGAGCACCGTTTCAGGGCTTTATTCGAAAAGTCTCCGGTTTCGATTCTCATGCATGATCCTGAGACGGGTGAGGTGCTTGAAGCTAATGAACAGGCGCTCGAGTTCTATAAAGTCGAGACGCTCGCAGAGCTGAACGAGCGCAGGCTATGGAATCAGCCTGCGCCCTATTCAGTGGCTGATGCGCTGGTGTGGATTCACAAAGCGGTCAAAGAAGGTCGCCAGAGCTTTGAGTGGCGCTCCTTCAGCCCGGATAGAACGGTGGTCTGGGAGTCCGTCACGCTTGAGCCGGTCTTCATTGAGGATTCTCTGCGCATCCTTTCGATCAGTATTGACATTACGGAAAGAATTTTTGCGCAGCAGGCACTGGCGCAAAGCGAAGAGAGGTTTCGGGGACTCCTGGAGCATCTGCCCAATGTGGCAGTCCAGGGCTACGATCGCGACAAGCGAATCATTTTCTGGAACCTCGGTAGTGAAGTTCTCTATGGCTATACCGCATCTGAAGCCATCGGACGCAACCTTTTCGATTTGATTATTCCGCAGGAGGTGCAAGCCCGGACTTTGGCCGATTTTGACCGGTGGCTGGCAGGGGGACCAGCAGTTCCTCCATCAGAGTTAGAGCTGCGCGACAAGCATGGTGCCAAAAAATACGTCTACTCAAGTCACGTGTTGCGTCAGTCACCGTCAGGCGATCCAGAGATTTATTCCATTGGTGTTGATTTGACGGACCAGAAGTCTGCTCAGGAGAGACTGCAGTTGCTGGCTCGGGTTTTTAGCCATAGCTATGATGGTGT